>JAAYGX010000179.1 GCA_012735585.1 Tissierella sp. | reverse complement strand
TTTTAGTCTATGTAAGGGTGTATCTGTTATGGAATACATTCGAGGACGCAGGTTGTCTTTAGCAGCTATAGAATTATATGGTTGGCACATTAACATTGTTACACCTGAACTGGCAAGGGAAACCATTGAAAGTTTCAAAGTGCGTGGAACAATAAAAGCCCCTTCTGATGTGCAAGAAGTTTTGAATAAACTTATTAATACAATATAGTGGCAATAAATCCAAAAAACAATTACAGCATCAGAATTTTACTTCTGATGCTGTAGCAATTTATATTTCTAATAGTCCTAGATATTCTTTTTTCTCTAAGTATTTCATTATTGGGACTCCTATTATAGTTACAACTACAAACTCTGAAAGCATAATCTGACCTGTTATTAGGAAAAAATTAACTGGTTCAGCAGATAAAAACATGATCTCTAATCCAATAATAAAGCTAAAAAATGCAGGCCATATACTTGCTAAATAGATGTTTTTAGTTTTACTCATAGCTGTTAAAGCTAGAAAACTTGCTAAACTTCCGAAGACAACGTCAATGATGCCAAAGGGACTGGCTATATTCGCTATTGCGCATCCTACGGTTAAAGGCAATATATAAAATGGATTATAATATGCTAACAAAGTCAATACTTCTGACAATCGGAATTGTAATGAACTATAGGCAGGTAGCGTCAATGTAAGTACTGCATATATAGCAGCAACTGCTGCACCCCTTACAAGTCTTTTAGTACTCATCTTTATCACCTACCCCAAAATCAGTATTGTTCCAAAGTATCTCTATATTTTCCATGTTTTTAAGATATGAATATTCATATTTAAACCACTCTATCAGCTGAGGATCAGCCTTTACAGCTGTAGTATTATCTACATAGATATTAATACATCCCCGGTTAAAATGTTTAAGTAATATCTCAATATCATTTGAAATCATATCCTTAGTTTGTCCTTTTATTCCAACTAAAAGGCAGATCGTATCAAAATAGCTTGCTACTTCTTCAGGTGATTTGAAGCTGATGCCTTTTTTTAAATACTCATTTCGAAACTTTTCATCGAAGGTTTCAATGCCGCATTTAAACTTGACATTTACATCAGAGAAAAATTCTTTTATCTCATCCAGTCTGTGTCGATAGTTATAATAACTCTCAAAATAAAGTTCTTTGATTCCCTTTTCAATTACTATGTCTTTTATATCCTGTAAGCTTTCCTTAGGCAATTCAAATACACTTGCTGAGTTTATAACTTCCAATCTTCTAAATTCACCTGTTACATTAGTTAATACCTGATTATTGAATTCAATCATGGCTAGTTCATCTTTGCAATTATCAGCAATATAATCACAAAAAAAACATCGCCCCCATTTACATGGGTGCGATTTTAATAGTACAATTTCACGCGGATTTTTTTCAGAAATCCTACTATATCGTATCATTTTATCACTCCCTTGATTTTTATAGTGGGTCCCAAGGAAACACTCTCAAAATATAAATAGACTATACTAATTTAACATCTTTAGATAATAAATGCAATACAAAATAAAATCCTTTAGTAAGTATTTTAAAGAGCACAAGATTGTGCTATAATGGTTAATAAGCATTGAATCAGGAGGTATTAAATTGTTTACATTAATTTATAGATTGGCTATCACTTTATTTGTCTTAAGTATAGCAGGTTATGTTTTAGTTGTACTGAAGGAAAAATTTTTACTTAAAAATAATATAATAATAATAGATAATAAACACTTAACCCCAGAGGATTTAAGTGAAACTGATATTAATGAATTTATATTTAAGGGACAAAGTATTAAATCAGGTGACGAAATTTTAGTAATTACAAAAAATGAAGAGAAAGTAAATGGAATAATAATTGGAGCTAAGAAATCTGAAGATACAATCCACATTATTACCTATAAAAATGATGTCATCAAATGTAAAATAGATAATATAATGAAATTTAAAATAGTTAGTAGATATGGTAGATTTTTTAACAACTAGAGGGTGAATGTATGTCCTATGAAGATAGAAAACAACAAAGATTAAAGAAAAGAAAAATACGTAATATAATTATTATAAGTATTTTTTCATTGATGATAAGTAGAACAGCATATGGTTTTATTATAAAGAATCCTAAGACAATATTGCCTAAAGAAGAGGAGTATATTGTTTCAGTGGAGGCACAATCAGTTCTTATTAAGGATGAAACTGTATATGACATAGATGGTACTATGGTGATTGATCCAGGTGTAGAGGAGGGAAAGAAGGTTCCTCAAGGTTTCCAAATTGGTAAGGCAAATATTGTAAAAGATATAAGTAGTTTGGATGAAGAGTTAAAGGAAATAAATAAGGCAATAGAATTACTAAATGAAAAGAACTATGGGGCAGAGGTTTTTAAAGAGGATGAGGAAAGTTTGGCTTCCACTCAGGAATCCCTTATCAATGAAATTCAAAAAAGAATTAAGGAAAAGGACTACGCTAGTATAGGTGATCTAAAGGATCAAATTTATTTTACTGATAAGAAGCTAAGCGATGTATCAGTTGATAATACCCTATTGGGTCAAAGTCTAGAGAGTTTAAATTCTAGAAAAGAAATTATAATTGCTGAGATAAACAATAATAGTATAAATTACTATACGCAAAAATCAGGAGTCATATCCTTTTTAATTGACGATTTTGAAAATATGTATGTTCCAAAAGAGTTTGAGAATTATACATATGATAAACTACAAATACCTGAAACAAATAAGAAAAAAAGATCTGATAAAGAAGAGGAAAAGACTTTAAATAAATATAAAATAATCAATAATTTTAATTGGTATTTAGCTATTAAAATTGATAATATAAGTAATGTAGCATCTTATGAATTAAATGATTCATTTTATTTAAAAGTTGCCGATAATGATAGAGAGTTGGTAGGTAATATAGTTGCTATTAACCAATCAAATAATAAAGGTGTATATATCATAAAGTTCAATTCTTACTTGTATGATTACTATGATTTAAGATTTCCAACAGTAGAGATTATGTTGAAAAGACAAAATGTATATCAAATTCCATCAAAGGCTATTATTGAGAATGATGGACAAAAAGGGGTATATATTAAAGAATTTAATGGAATAGTAAGATTTAGACCTGTTGAAATCATAGATGAAAAAGATAATTATACTTTTATATCAAAAGGTAATGAAAGTAGATTAATTAATCTAGATTCAGAAAATCCAGTTAGAACAATTTCATTGTATGATGAAATATTGATAAATCCTTCAAACTTTAATGAAGGAGAAATTTTGAACTAATAGTAGGAGGTAATTAATATCTTAAAAGATAATATTGAAAGAATAAAAGAAGAGATAGAAACAACACTTAGAAGGACAGGCAGAGACTTAGAAGATATGACTCTTATTGCTGTGACTAAGACGGTTGATGTGGAGACGATAAATAAAGCTATTGAATTAGGTATTACTGATATTGGTGAAAATAGAGTCCAAGAATTAGAAAAAAAGATTGAAGAAATCGGTGATAATGTTAATTATCATTTAATTGGTCATTTACAAACAAATAAGGTCAGAAATATTATAGATAAAGTAAAACTAATCCATTCCTTAGATCGTATGTCACTGGTTAAAGAATTAGATAAAAGAGCTAAGATGAATGATCTAATTATAGACACTTTAGTACAAGTAAATGTGGCAGAAGAAGATACTAAATTTGGGTTAGAAGTAAATAAGGTATTACCTTTTGTTGAAGAGGTATTAAAATTTAGTAATATAAGGATTAAAGGTTTAATGACAATCGCTCCTTATACGGATGATAAGGTACTTCTGAGAAATGTTTTTAGAACAATGTATAAGTTAAAAGAGGAAATAAGTAAAGCTGGTTATGAAAATCTATCTATGGATTTTTTGTCAATGGGTATGACAAACGATTATGAAATTGCAATTGAAGAAGGGTCAAACATGATCCGAGTTGGAAGTGGAATATTTGGAGATAGAAATTATTAGGAGGGGTTAATATGAGTAACTTTATGGACAAGTTTAAGTATTTTATTGGGATTGATGATTACGAAGAGGATGAAGAAGAATTTCACGTGGAAGAGGATTTAGAAGTTCCTTTGGCAACAAAAACCAGAAAGATTAATAATAATGTTGTAAATATCCATACTAATAGTAATATGAAGATCGTAGTACATGAACCATTAAGCTATGAAGAAGCGCCATTGATTGCTGATGATTTAAAGTCGAGGAAAGCTGTTGTTGTGAATTTTGAACAACTTGACCAAAACCTAAAAAGGCAAATATTTGATTTTGTTAATGGAGCATTATATGCTCTTGATTGTAAGATTCAAAAAGTAACGAAGGATATCTTTATATTAGCACCAAGTAATGTGGAGATTGATGGATTAAAAGAAGAGTTAAAGAACAGTGGTATCTTTCCTTGGTAATAAATTATATGGGAGTTTGGCAGAATGTTATTATATAGATCATTAATATATTTGGTAAATCTAATTGAAATATTGATTCTTGTAAGAATAGTTATGTCCTTTATAAATTTTAATGGAAACAATGCATTTGGTCGTTTTATTTATGAATTGACTGAGCCTATATTAGCCCCAGCTAGGGCTTTGATTGCGAAACTAGGAATTAACACTGGAATGATTGATTTCTCACCTATAGTTGCAATGTTACTCCTGAGAGTTATTTTAAATTTAACACGTAGTATCATGTTTTAATAATGATAATTGACAAAGATTATTATACTTCTCATATTAAAGATGGTGAGAAACTTATAAAAATGAGAAGGATACTAGATAAAATTGAAATTGTATTAAATAAACATATAGTCCAAAGCACAGACTTTCTTGATCCCTATGAGGTTTATTTAGCTAAGTCTATTTTAAATAGATTTGATGAGATAAATTATATTGACTATGGTGGTTATAATAATTCTGAAAGGAAGATGATATTAATATCACCATCATATATGTTTTTAGATCATATAGAAGACTCTCTATCTTGCATTAAAGTAGAAGGTGACTTAGTTACCTTATCTCACAAAGACTATTTAGGTGCTTTACTTAATTTGGGTATTAAAAGAGAAAAAGTAGGGGATATTTTAGTACATAAGGACTATGGTTATATTATTGTAAAGGATGAGATTGGTAATTATGTTTTATATAATCTAGAGAAGATTGGTAATAAAAATGTAAGCACTACAAATACCACCTTTACAGATTTGGAAATTCCCTCTGTGGAATATAAGGAGATAAAGCGGTTTTTAACTTCATTAAGGATAGACCTAGTTATTAGCGAAGCTTTTAATTTATCTAGAAAAGATAGTATGGATATTATTAAAAGAGGTTTTGTAAAAATCAATTGGGAGCCTATTGATAAACCTGCTAAAGAAGTAAGTGAAGGAGATGTGGTTTCTGTTAGAGGCTACGGAAGATTTATACTTTATAGTATCGAGGGTTTAAGTAGAAAAGGTAGAGTGATGGGCAACATCAGAATATTAATTTAATGGAGTGATGCTAGTTGATAACACCTTTGGAAATTCAAAAAAAAGAATTTAAAAAATCTGTGGCAGGTTATAGCCCGAAGTCTGTAGATAGTTTTTTGGATGAAATATTAAAAGACTATGAAGTAATGTATAAGGAAAATATTGAATTGAAAGATAAAGTAAATATGTTAGCTGATCAGATTCGCCAGTATAATACTTTAGAAGAGACGCTTAAAAATACCCTTATTATAGCACAAACAACTGCCGATGAGGTTACGGGTTCAGCTAGGCATAAAGCTGAAAATATAATTGAAGATGCTGAAATAAAAGGGCAAAAGTTGATTGAAGCGGCTAAAGATGATGTTAAGAATATAAAAAATGAATATGATAATCTTAAAAAAGAAATATTTATTTTTAAGACCAGATATCAATCCTTTATAGAATCACAGCTTCTTTCATTACATGAATTTTACCAGCAAATTGACAATAAGAAAACTACAGAAATTGAGGAAATGATTCCAACAGAGGAATCGGAAGATTTAGGGGCTTAATAGCCTCTTTCATTTATTTGGACAAGTGTAGGGCAGGCATTTGTCTTATTCAAGGAGGAAAAATTTTGGTATTTATCTTAACATTAGTAATAATTATTTTGGATCAGCTTAGTAAGTTTGCTGCGATTAAATATTTAAAACATCAAAGACCTATTGTAGTCATAGAGAACTTCTTTCAATTGATCTATGTTGAGAACAGAGGTGCAGCATTTGGAATTCTACAAGGCAAAAGAGTGTTGTTTCTTATAATTACCATTGCAGTAATTTTGATAATTTCATTTTATTTGATTAAATACTACAATCAATTGAATACTTTTACAAGAATTTCTTTGGCAATGTTAATAGGTGGCGCTATTGGAAATATGATTGATAGGGCTAGGTTTGGTTATGTCGTTGATTTTTTAAGTGTCAAACTGATAAAGGGGTATGACTTTCCAGTATTTAATATAGCAGATATATTTGTTGTAATCAGTACAATTTTTATTGTATATTTAGTCTTATTTGATAAATTTGAGATTGGTGATTATAATGGATTTAATTGAAATCTTTGTAGATGAAGATGGTGATAGTGAAAGATTGGATGCTTTTTTGGCTATAGAATTAAATGAAGTATCACGTACATATATACAAAGATTAATTAAAGATGGTTTGGTTTTAGTGAACGAAGCAATTAAAAAACCCAGATATCAGTTAAAGGAAGGGGATTATATAAAGGTTCAAATTCCTAAACCTAAAAATTTGGAGATAAATTCTGAAAATATTCCAATAGATATTATCTATGAAGATGAAGATGTAGTTATTATAAATAAATCAAAGAATATGGTAGTTCATCCTGCACCAGGTAACTATACTGGAACCTTAGTCAATGCACTTCTTTATCATATAGATAATCTTTCTTCTATCAACGGAGTAATCAGACCTGGTATAGTACATAGATTAGATAAAGATACGTCGGGGCTTTTAATAGTTGCTAAAAATGACAGTGCACATAAATTTCTTTCTGAAAAGCTAAAGGATAGAGATATAAAAAGAGAGTATGTGGCTATTACTTATGGTGAACTTAATGATGATGAAGGGACCATAAATGCTCCTATAGGCCGTCATCCTAAGGATAGAAAAAGGATGGCTATAAATGAGAAAAATGGAAAAGATGCTATAACCAACTATAAAGTTCTACAAAGATACAAAGGATATACCCTTGTAAAGGCTAAGCTTGAAACAGGGCGAACTCACCAGATAAGAGTTCACCTATCATATATAAATCATCCAATAGTTGGAGATCCTGTGTATAGTAATAGAAAAGATGATGGAAAATATAATGGGCAGTTTTTACATGCTATAAAATTGGGATTTATTCATCCCAGGTCCAAGGAATATATGGAATTTAAAACTGATTTACCTGATAATTTTAAACAATTTATTGAAAAAATAAGTAAGTAGGTGATAATATGATAACTAAAGCCAAGATTTTAGACGATAAGGCAATGTCAAGATCCATTACACGGATTGCAAATGAAATAGTTGAAAAAAATAAAGGAATAAAAGATGTGGTATTAGTTGGTATCAAAACTAGAGGTGTTCCTTATGCTCATAGACTTGCAAATAAAATTAAAGAAATCGAGGGCCAAAGTGTTCCTGTATATGAATTAGATATTACATTATATAGGGATGATTTATCAGAGATTGGAGATATGCCTGTTGTTAATGAAGAGTTTGCTTATGACATAACAGGAAAGAATGTTATTTTGGTAGATGATGTTATGTATACTGGTAGGACTGTAAGAGCAGCGCTAGAAGCTTTAATTAACCATGGTAGACCATCTCGTGTCCAATTGGCAGTACTTATAGATAGAGGACACAGAGAATTACCTATAAGAGCTGATTATGTAGGAAAAAATGTACCGACATCTAAGTCTGAAATTATCGACGTTAATTTTATTGAAACAGATGGGTACGATGAAGTACTTATTAAAGAGAGATCATAAGAAATAAAAAAATAATTCCAGGCTATAATAACTACAACAAATCCCCTTAAATATAAGGGGATTTGTTGTATCTTGTAAAAGTACAGTTATTTCATTAATTGAATTTTATTTACTACTTCTTTATCTGGACTTACGGATATCGTTTTGTAGTTATCATATATAACCATACCAGGTTTAGAATTTGGTTGTTTTCGTACGTTTTTTCTCATGGTATAGTCTACAGGAATATGGTTGCCATTTTTACCCTTACTATAATATGCAGCTAGGATGGCTGCTTCTTCCAAAGTAGTGTCTGGTATATCCTTATTTTCTTTTTTTATAATTACATGGCTACCGGGCATATTCTGTACATGTAACCAAATATCCTCCTTATGGGCAGTTTTTAATGTAAGCTGTTCGTTTTGCCTATTGTTTTTTCCAACAAAGATGGTGAATCCATCCCTTGAAATATAGTGATAAGGTGACGAAAGTTTCTCTTCCTTATTTTTTCGTTTCTTCTTATTTTTACTATTGTCCTTAATATATCCTTCTTTAATCAACTCTTCCTTAATTTCATCTAGTTCTTCCACTTCATAGGAATTTTCTATACTTACTAGAACATTTTCTAAATATAGTATTTCATCTTCAGTCTCTGGAATTTGTTCTAATAACAAGTTTTCTGCAGTTTTCAATTTAGAATATTTCTTATAATATCTTTGGGCATTTAGGGCTGGAGATATTTTATAGTCTAAAGGAATATCTATTTTAGCCATATTTTCATCATAGAAATTATCTAACTCAATACTCTTGGCTCCCTTTGGAATCAAATGAATATTAGCAGATATTAAATCAGCATATATTTTGTACTTTTCTCTGTCTTGACTATCAAATAGTTCTTCTTTTTGTTTAGCATGTTTTTTTATAGCTCTATCTAATCTTCCTTGAATCATCTTTCTCATGGATTGGGATTTTTGACTAATCCTATCAAAAACATCCTTCCGTCTAAAAGAATTATCCAATACATTGGAAATAGAATTGGAAAAATCTTTGTTAGTAGATCCAAACTGTTGAAGATCTAAACAATAAAAGGCCACAAGCTCATCTGATTCATTATATATACATAATGGGTTATATTTATTTTCCTTTATATCAGACATTATTTCTTCGAAAACATGATACAAGTTTTCTTTTTCCTCATGACTTATACTTCCTATAGGCCTATCTATATCTAAATTGGCCCTGAAACAGATTTCTTTACTTATTAAAGGACTAAGACCTGTATAATTAAAGTAGAAAAATTTGTACAGATGTATACCATCTTTATCCTCATTAAGAACCTTCATAAATTCATCTTTAGAAGTGTTAAGGGGGTCTTTTTTATCTTGTGTTGGTGGATACTCATATATAAATCCTGGAAGTATTTGCCTTACCCTACTCATGTCTTCTCTAACCCTTTTAATAGAATCCATGATTTTGCTACTGCTTTTATCAACTAAAATAATATTGCTATGCTTACCCATAATCTCGATTATAAGGCTTTTTTCCGTGGGAAGACCCAACTCATCAAGACTTGAAACATCAATAATCACAACTCTATCCATACTATATTGCTCAATATTTAATACAATACCACCAGAAAGGTGTTTTCTAAGTAGCATACAAAATACAGGTGGTGTATCTGGATTTTTCTTTGAAAAATTAGTTATATAAATCCTTGGGTTATTACTACTTGCAGAAATTAATAATCTATGATTTACTCCTTTATTATAAACCTGAATCAGTATTTCATCTTTCTCTTGTTGATAAATCTTATCTATTCTACCTCCTAGTAAAGAGGACTTAAGTTCATCTACTACTGATCTAGTTACTATACCGTCAAATGACATATTTTATATCCCTCCAATAATAAGAGTATACCATTTCTTAAGTTAATTATAAAGATTCTTAATACTATGATATAATATTATTAAGAATTCGTAATAAATGGTGGATTATAATACCGTTACAGTTTATAATGATACATCAAACTACATACATAGAAAGAGGTGGGTAAGTTGTTAAAAAGCATGACTGGTTATGGTAAGGGTGAGTACGAAAATGAATTATATAGATTTATTATTGAGATAAAGTCAGTTAACCATAGATATAATGATATATCAGTTAAGATGCCACGTCACATATCTTATTTAGAGGATAGTATTAAAAAAACTATAAAGGAAAAGATTAACAGAGGAAAAGTAGATGTATATATCAATTTGGAATATGTCAACGATTCAGCTGTAGATGTAAAAGTAGATATTCCTTTGGCATTGTCTTATAAAAATGTATTAGAAGAGTTAAAGATTAAGTTAAATATTGAAGATCATATTAGACTAAATAATATCCTAGGTATGAATGAAGTTGTTAAAACTGAAAGAAAGAATATTGATGAAAACTTAGTAGCCGATTGCTTAATGAAAGCTCTTAGTTTGGCTATTGATCATATTACAAAAATGAGAGAACAAGAAGGTAAAGAACTTAAAAAGGATATGCTAAATAAATTAGCTAATATTGAAAATTTCCTTCAGATCATAGAAGATAGATCTCCTTCTGTTGTAATTGAGCATAGAGATAAGTTAAGAGAGAGAATAGAAGAATTATTAGATAATAGTATTTCAATTGATGAGGAACGTTTAAGTTCTGAAGTGGCTATTTTTGCTGATAAAAGTAGTATAGATGAGGAAATAGTTAGACTTAAAAGCCATATTAAGCAATTTATAAATATTTTAGAAGAAAAGGATTCTGTAGGCAGAAAATTAGATTTTCTGATTCAAGAGTTCAATAGAGAAATCAATACAATTGGAAGCAAAGCTAATGATATAGTAATATCCAAGAATGTTGTTGAATTAAAAGCTGAGTTAGAAAAAATAAGAGAACAAGTTCAAAATATTGAATAATTAGGAGGGATTATATGACAGTTAAACTGATTAATATAGGTTTTGGGAATATGGTTTCTGCTAATAAAATTGTTGCAGTAGTAAGCCCAGAATCAGCTCCTATTAAAAGATTGATACAGGAAACTAGGGATAAAGGTTTACTGATTGATGCTACATATGGTAGAAAAACTAGGGCAGTTATTATAACTGATAGTGATCATATTGTATTGACTGCAGTACAGCCTGAGACTATTGGCAATCGTTTAAACGCAAAAGATGAAAAGAATATATGAAAGTTGGTGGACTAACTTGTCAAAGGGATTTTTATTAGTTATATCTGGGCCATCTGGTTCTGGTAAAGGTACTGTGAGCAAGGGTTTATTAAGTAGAAATAAAGATATTGTCTTTTCCATATCGGCTACTACTAGAAAACCAAGACCTACAGAAGAAGATGGTGTGAATTACTTCTTTTTAGAGGAAGAAGATTTTAAGAAAAAAGTTGAAGATAATCAGTTTTTGGAGCATGCATTTGTTCATACGAACTACTATGGAACTCCTAAGGATTTTGTCTTACAGCAAATAGATAAAGGAGAGATTGTTCTTCTTGAAATAGATGTTCAAGGAGCACTACAAGTCAAGAAAAATTATAAGAATGTAGTATTTGTGTTTCTATTGCCTCCTACTATGGACGAATTAAGAAATAGAATTATAAAAAGAGGTACAGAATCAGAAGAGGATATTGAAAGAAGATTCAAAAATGCCTTTGAAGAATTGGATTTTGTAGGGGAATATGATTATTTTGTTGTTAATGATAAAGTTGAAAATGCAGTTTTGGATATTGAACATATTATTCAGGCTGAAAAATTAAGAGTAAAGCGTCATAGCGATATAAAGAAAAGGGTAATAAATAAGGAGGAAGATTAATGTTAAATCCATCATTTGATCATGTTTTAGAAAAAGGTGATAGTAGGTACACTCTAGTAATGTTGACTGCAAAAAGAGCTCGCCAAATAGTTGAAGGTAGTGAGCCTTTAATCGACACAGATTCTCATAAACCAGTGACAATTGCCATTGAAGAAATAGTTGGAGAAAAGGTTAAGTATAAAAACCCTGAAGTAAATAGTATTAAGTAGGTGATGAAGTGTTAAAGGGAAAAAATATTATATTAGGTGTAACAGGTGGTATTGCAGTTTACAAAGCTGCAGATTTAGTAAGTAGATTAAAGAAACAAAATGCTAATGTGGAAGTAATTATGACAGATGCTGCTATGGAGTTTGTAAATCCTTTGACTTTTCAAACAATGTCCAATAATCCTGTACACACAAGTATGTTTAATAAAATTGATAAATTTGATGTGGAGCATATTTCTTTGGCAAAGAAAGCTGATATGATACTGGTAGCCCCTGCTACTGCTAATACGATTGCAAAGGTTGCCCATGGATTTGCAGATAATTTATTAACTACGGTAATCATGGCATCCCATGCAAAGATTGTCTTTGCACCTGCTATGAATACTGAAATGTACAACAATCCTATTCAACAGGAGAATATGAATAAACTGAAAAAACTGGGATATGGGTTTATCCAGCCTGGAGTAGGACTCCTTGCTTGCGGGGATTATGGTGCAGGAAAAATGGCTGAGCCAGCTGACATTGTCGAGTATGTAATAGACGCTTTTGTGGAGAAAGATTTAAAGGGTAAAAAAATAGTTATTACGGCTGGACCAACGATTGAACCTTTAGATCCTGTAAGATATATTACCAATCATTCCAGTGGCAAAATGGGTTATCTTTTAGGTAAGGAAGCTAAAAGTAGAGGTGCGGAAGTTGTAATTATATCTGGGCCTACATCTTTAGAAGCTCCAAAGGGAGTCCAAGTAGTTCATGTCAATACTACTCAGGAAATGTTTGACGCAGTTGGGGAACATTTTGACTCTTGTGATATATTGATTAAATCCGCAGCACCAGCAGATTATAGACCGGAAAATATTAGCTCTACTAAAATAAAGAAAAAAGATAATAAAGAGGATGAACTAAATATAAAATTTGTACGAAATCCTGATATTGCTTTACACTATGGGAATAAAAAGAATAAGCAAATAGTCATTGGATTTGCTGCTGAAACAGATAATTTAGTTGAATATGCAAAAAATAAGCTTGAAAAGAAGAATTTTGATTTTATAGTGGCCAATGATGTTACAAAGGAAGGTGCTGGTTTTAAATCTGATACCAATATAGTTACTATCATTGATAATAAAGGTGAGATAGAGTCATATCCTATTATGACAAAAAGTAAGCTTTCAAAAACTATTCTAGATAAAGCATATTTAATTCTTAAAAACAAAAGCTAGTATATCTAGCTTTTGTTTTCTAGAGGGGGTGTAAAAATGGCTAAAAAATATGGACAAATATTAATTGATAATTATGCTTCACAACTAGATCGATTGTTTACCTATGTAATAAATGAGGATTTTATAGATATAGCAAAGGAAGGCATGAGAGTTATAGTTCCCTTTGGTAGAGGTAATAAGCCTATAAAGGGCTTGCTTGTATCTATTGTAGATGAATTTACCGAAGGTTATCAGTTAAAAAGCATTATAGATGTATTAGATGATAAGCCTATTATATCTAAGGAAATGTTAAAGCTAGGGTACTGGATAAAGGAAGAATATCTATGTACCTATTTAGAAGCATTACAACCTATATTGCCACCTGGAGATTATAAACAAGTTAATACATTTGTAGAATTAATAGATGATAAATATAGTCCTGATAATCATGAAGAAGAAATAATAATAAACTATTTGAAAGAAAAGGATACATCCCTTTTATTTGATTTAAAAAATGATTTAAAACTTCCTTATATAAATAAGTATCTAAATAGATTAGAAAGTATTGGTATTATTGAGACTACTATTGATATCGTAACCACAGTAAAAAAGAAGAAAGAAAAATGGGTGAAACTAAATTTTAACCATTTGACTATAGATGAAATATCCAATCTTATAGGCAAGAGAGCCAGCAAACAAGTTCTTATAGCAAAATATATTTATGAAAATGGGGATATGGCTTTAAATTTACTTATAAAAGAATTAAATACAAGTCTTAGCACTGTGAAATCACTGGAAGAAAAAGGAATCATCAAATCATATTATAAAGAACTATACAGAGATCCGATTAAAAAGTTTATTCCAGATTATAATAAGCATATATTAAATATTGAACAAAATAATGTTTTTAATAGAATTTTAAGTTCTGTAATTAAAGAGAATAGTGATAATAAATTTCTGATCCATGGTGTAACTGGTAGTGGTAAGACGGAGATCTATCTTCAGTTGGTAGAGGAGATGCTTAAGAGAGGTAAGGACTCAATAGTATTGGTACCTGAAATATCACTAACTCCTCAAACCATAGATAGATTTGTTGGGAGATTTGGAGATAATGTAGCGATTTTACACAGTAGATTGTCCCAAGGTGAGAGATTTGATCAATGGAGAAGAATTAAAAAAGGCAGGGTAAAAATAGTAGTAGGTGCTAGATCAGCTGTGTTTGCTCCATTTAATAACCTTGGGCTTATAATAATTGACGAAGAACATGAATCCACTTACAAGTCTTCCCAAAACCCTAAATATAATACCATAGAAGTAGCTGGAAAAAGGGTTGATATGGAAGACGGATTTTTAGTATTGGGCACTGCTACTCCCTCTTTGGAGACTTATTACAAATCTTTGAATAATGAAATTGTATTACTTACCCTTAAACAGCGTGCAAATAAGCAAATCATGCCAGATATAAAACTGGTGGATATGAGAGAAGAATTACAAAACGGTAATAAGTCCATTTTTAGTTCCGATTTGCAAAACCAAATGGTCAATGCACTGGATAATCATAAGCAGATAATACTGTTTTTAAATAGAAGGGGATTTTCAACATTTGTTTCCTGTAGGGAGTGTGGCTATGTAGTTAAATGTGACAATTGTGAAATTTCCATGACTTATTACAAAAATATAAATAAAATGAGATGTAATTATTGTGGAGTAACTGAAAACATTCCCCAAGTGTGTCCTTCATGTAGTAGTAAATATATCAAATATTTTGGTATAGGTACTGAAAAGGTAGAAGAAATGGTTCGTGAGATGTTCCCTGAAGCCAATATTGTCCGAATGGACGGAGATACTACTACTAAAAAAGGTAGCTATGACGATATTCTGGATGATATGAAAAATAAAAAAATCGATATATTAATTGGGACCCAAATGATATCTAAGGGATTGGATTTTGAAAATGTAGTTTTAGTAGGTATAATTGCTGCTGATACCACTTTAAACTTACCTGACTATAAATCTCCTGAAAAATCTTTCCAATTGGTTACCCAAGTTGCCGGAAGAGCTGGTAGAGGAGATAGTGAGGGAAAAGTAGTCCTACAAACTTACAATCCAGACCATTATAGTATTGTTCATGCAAAAAATCAGGATTATGAAAGCTTTTATAACACTGAGATCGCTTTAAGAAAATCATTTTTGTATCCACCATTTATTAATCTTATCAGTATTTTAATCTATGGTGAAAACCAGCAAAAAGTTGGTAAACTTTCTAAAGAGATATATAATATAATAGGAAAAGAAATTTATAATATTTATCAAAAATCCTATGGAGATTATATCATAGGTCCTTATCCTGCACCACTGGAGAAAATTAAGAAAAACTATAGATATCAGATTATAATAAAGGTAGAGGAAGTTTATAAAGATGAGTTAAAGGACTTGATTTATAGGGTATGTATAATTAATGAATATAATTTAAAAATGGATGATATAAAGGTTAGTATAGACATAAATCCTAACACAATTTTATAGGAGGAATTGATATGGCATTGAGAAACATAAGATTAGAAGGAGATCCTATTTTAAGGAAAAAATCACGACCAGTTGAAGAAATGACTGATCGAATAAAAGTATTATTAGATGATATGGTAGAAACTATGGATCATGCTGATGGTGTGGGGTTAGCTGCACCACAAGTAGGAGTTCTTAGAAGAATTGTAATTATAGATATAGGAGAAGGCCCTATTAAGATGATCAATCCTGAGTTTATAGAAACAGAAGGATCATATATAGATATAGAAGGCTGTTTATCTATTCCAAATAAGGCTGGAACTGTTGAAAGACCTGAAAGAGTGAAGATAAAATATCTAGATGAGCATTGGGAAGAAAATATCCTGGAGGGGACTGGCCTATTGGCAAAGGCTATTTGCCACGAGATCGATCATTTAGATGGTATACTTTATACGGATAAAGTTATTGAATATGTAGATATATCCACCGACGAAGAGGAAGAAGAGGAGTAATTTAAAATGAAAATTGTTTTTGCAGGCACACCAGACTTTGCTGTGCCCACATTAGAGGAGCTATTTAAAAGTGGTTATGATATTCCTTTGGTTATCACTCAAAAAGATAAGCCTAAAGGAAGAGGTAAGAAGCTTCAATATACACCGGTAAAAGAAAAGGCATTGGAACTGGGACTAGAAATTTATCAACCGGATAATATAAACAATGAAGAATCTTTAAAAATATTAGAAGAGATTCATCCTGATTTTCTAATTGTAGTTGCCTATGGACAAATATTAAAGAAAAAAGTTCTAGATATTCCAAAAATAGATTGTATCAATGTTCATGCTTCGTTACTGCCAAAGTATAGAGGAGCAGCACCGATTAATTGGTCCATAATCAATGGGGAAAAAGAGACTGGCGTTACTATAATGAAAATTGAAGAAGGATTAGATACGGGGGATATGATAAGTAAAGGTATCGTACCAATACTTGAAGATGATAATGCTACAAGTATACATGATAAATTATCTAAACTAGGTGGAGAGCTTCTTGTATCTACTTTAAAGGATATAGCTGAAGGTAAAGCAGTTTATACCCCACAAAATGATGAAGAATCGTCCTATGCACCAATGTTATACAAGGATACTGGTAAAATTGATTGGAATAAATCTGCTAGGGAGATTTTCAATCATGTCCGTGGACTTACTCCTTGGCCTGGGGCTTTTACCTATTATAATGATAGTCAGGTTAAGGTTCACAAAGTAAAATTAAGTGACCAAAATAGCCAAGGTGAGCCAGGTAAAATAATAGAAGTATCAAATAATGGGGTATCAGTGAATACTTCAGATAAAATTATTTAAATTGAGGAATTACAATTTCCAAATAAAAGGCGTATGAAAGTTATGGAATACTTGGCTGGGAATACAATTGATACCGGAACGATATTAAAATAGTATGAGGTGATAATTATGTATGGATTAGGATATGGAATGTACTATGACAGCTCATGGTTTATTTTTGTTTTGCCAGCATTAATACTAGGATTACTGGCACAAGGCAAAGTTAGAAGTTCTTATAATAAATTTTCAAAGGTCAATAGTGGTACTGGATTAACTGGTGCTCAGGTTGCTAGAAGAATTTTAGACAGAAATGGCCTTCATGATGTGGTAATAGAGCATACACCAGGTCAACTGACGGATCATTATGATCCTAGAACTAGAGTCATAAGACTGTCAAATTCAATTTATAGTGGAAGTAGTGTGGCATCTATGAGTGTGGCAGCCCATGAGGTTGGTCATGCTTTACAACATGCAGATGGATATTTTCCTCTTATATTAAGGAATAATTTAGCGCCAATAGTTAACTTTAGCTCTCGATTTGTATGGATACTAATTGTAGCAGGTTTTCTTATAAGCCCTTTTCTAATAGAAGTGGGGATTGCCTTATTCCTTTTTGTGGTGTTGTTTCAGGTAATAACATTACCAGTAGAATTAAATGCAAGTAGAAGAGCATTGGCCCAATTAGAGGATGGAATCTCACCCGCTGAAAGTATAAGGCCTGCTAAAAGTATGCTATCAGCAGCAGCTTTAACTTATGTAGCGGCAACTTTAACAGCTATAGCTGAATTATTAAGATTATTATCAATAGTCAATAGAAGAAGGGATTAGGGGACTTCCTAATCCCTTCTTATGTGGAGGTGTGTAATGGTAAACCCAAGAGAAGTTGCATTAAAGATATTAGTAGGTATTAATGAAAAAAAAGCATATTCAAACATTGAGTTAAATAAAATGGATAAGGATATGGATCCCCGAGATGAAAATCTTGTAAGAGAGATAGTATATGGAGTTATTGAAAATAAACTCTATATAGACCATATAATTTCCAAAGCTTCAAAGATTAGATTGAAGAAAATACATCCTGTTATTTTAGAAATTTTAAGGATAGGTATATATCAAATCCTATTTATGGATAAGATACCTAATAGTGCCGCTGTAAATGAATCTGTTAATTTGGCTAAAAAGTATGGACATAAAGGAACCATTGGGTATGTTAATGGAATTCTTAGAGCGATTACTAGGGATAAAGATAAGTTTACAGTGATAGATAAAAATGATAAAATTGAATTTATTTCGATTAAGTATTCCCATCCAAAATGGATGGTTGAAAGATGGGTAAAGGAATACGGTATAGATTTTACTGAAAATCTATGTAAAGCTAACAATGAAACACCTTCTTTAAATATCAGGGTAAATACTTTAATGATTAGCAAAAAAGAGCTAATTTCAAAATTAAGTAACAAGGGAGTAAAATTAAAAGAAGCTTTATATGCCGATGATTGTTTAATCATTGATGAAGTAAATAATATAACAGGTCTTCAAGAATTCAAGGATGGCCTATTTACTATACAGGATGAAAGCAGTATGCTTGTTGCCCAAGTAATGAATCCTAGGGAAGGGGCAGTTGTATTAGATGTATGTAGTGCTCCTGGTGGCAAATCAACCCATATGGCTCAATATATGAATAATAAAGGCAAGATAATCAGCAGGGATATATTTGATCATAAAATAAGGTTGGTTGAAGAAAACTCTAAAAGACTTGGTATCGAAATAATAAATGTAGAGAATTATGATGCTTTGGATAAAGACCAAGGACTAATTGGAAAAGTTGATTATTTATTACTAGATGCACCCTGTTCAGGATTAGGACTTATTCGCAGAAAACCAGAGATTAAGTGGAATAGGTCTCAGGAAGATATTGGTAATTTATCAAAGCTTCAATATGATATAATAGAAAATGTTAAAGACTATATAAAACCTGGGGGCGCCCTCTTGTATAGTACTTGTACCATAGAAAAAGATGAGAACATCAATATTATAAATAGATTTATTAAGGAAAATCCAGATTTTAAATTGGAAAGTATAGAAGACAGATTCAAATATAAAGAAAACCTTGACACTCTTAAGGATGGTTATATTCAGTTATTCCCACATTTACATAATACTGATGGTTTCTTTATTGCAAAATTAGTCAAAGAAAGATAGATAATTAACTAATTATTATGTATAATGTTTGAGAGGATATATAGAGGTGATTTATTGGATAAAATTGAGCTAAATAGCTTGGGGCTAGATGAACTTAGATCTTATATGGTGTCTATAGGTGAAAAAGCCTTTAGAGGTGAACAAGTTTTTTCATTCTTCAATAGTCGTATGGGCCTAAATTTAGATGAATTGCAGGTATTGCCACTTAAGTTAAGGGAAGACTTAAAAGAAAATGTAAAGGTAAATGAAATTAGACTTCTAAAAAGATTTGATTCTAAAGTAGATCATACTAAGAAGTTCTTATTTCTGTTGGAAGATAATAATATAATTGAAAGTGTCTTAATGGAGTATAGTCATGGTTTAACTGTTTGTATATCTACACAGGTTGGTTGTAGTATGGGATGTAGCTTTTGCGCATCTACAAAGGAAGGTAGAATCCGTAATTTAACACCCAGCGAAATGTTAAACCAAATCTATTTTATTGAAAAAAACATAGGTAAAAGTATATCAAATATCGTTCTTATGGGAAGTGGTGAACCTTTAGATAACTATGATCATACTATGAAATTTTTAAATATTATCCATGACACAAAGGGACACAATATCAGTTATCGAAATATAACTCTATCTACATGTGGTATAGTTCCTAGAATTTATGATTTGGCCAAGGAAAATATTCCCATAACATTGTCCATATCACTACATTCACCATTTGATGATGTAAGGACTGAAATGATGCCAATAGGCAAAAAGTATAAAATTAAAGATATAATTGAAGGTTGTAAGTTCTATGAAAAGACTACTAATAGAAGACTAACCTTTGAATATACTTTAATAGAGGGCGTAAATGATCGAAAAGAAGATGTGGATGAGCTAAGAAGGATACTAAAAGGCACGAACTCTCACATCAATTTGATCCCACTAAATCCTATTAAAGAATATAAAAAGGATAGGCCTAGTTTAAGTAGTATAGAAAGATTTCAAAAACAATTGACTAAGTACAATATTCAAGTTACTATTAGAAAAGAAAAGGGAATGGATATAAGTGCTTCATGTGGACAATTGCGTAGGGATTATCTATCTAATGAGTAATTAATATTCAAAATTGGGGTGATATAATGAAAGCATGTGGCTTAACTGATAATGGACTGTCAAGGGAAAGCAATCAAGATTCTTTATTTGTTTCTGATTTAAGGGAATTACCTCTTTTTATAGTGGCTGATGGAATGGGTGGACATAATGCTGGTGAAATAGCAAGCAGTATTGCTGTTGAAGCCATTAAAGAAAAATTTATGGATACTAGAGAAAATCTACAATCTAAGGATAGTATAATTAAGACGATTAAAGATTCAGTTTTTGAAGCTAATAAAAAAATATATTTTAAGGCCTTAAGTACACCTGAGTATTCAGGGATGGGAACTACTCTTACAATGTCTTACATATTTGATAATGAAATCTATATTGGGCATATCGGTGATAGTAGAGCATATTATATAAGTGATAGTGATATAGATCAATTAACAGAAGACGATTCCCTAGTTAACGAGCTGATCAAGAATGGAAGTATTACCATAGAGGAAGCCAAAAACCATCCTCAAAGAAATGTAATAACTAAGGCCTTGGGGACAAGCATTGATATTGAAGTTGATATTCAAACTATAAAATATAAAATAGGCGATATATTAATAATTTGTAGTGATGGTTTATCAAATATGGTTAAAGAAGATAAAGTGTTTGATATTATCAAATCAGAAGAAGATGTATCTTTAGCATGCCAAAGTTTAATTGATCTTGCTAAGAAAAATGGTGGTTCGGATAATATAACCCTTATTATAATTAAATTCTAGCAAATGAGGTGATAAGATGATAGGAAAAATTTTAGGTGATAGATATGAAATAATTGAACAGATTGGCGGAGGCGGCATGGCCATTGTATATAAGGCTAAATGTCATCTTTTAAATAGATTTGTTGCCATAAAAATACTAAGAAATGAATTTTTAGAAGATGAAGAGTTTATTAGAAAGTTTAAAAGAGAATCTCAGGCAGCAGCTAGTCTATCACATCATAATATTATGAACATTTACGATGTAGGTGTTGAAAAATCAGATAATAAAGAAATTCATTATATAGTTATGGAATATATCAAAGGTAAGACTTTAAAAGAAGTAATCAGGGAAAATGGTAAATTATCCTTTGATGAGACAGTAAATTATTCAATACAAATAGCGGAAGCGTTAAAACATGCCCATCTTAATCATATAGTACATAGGGATATTAAGCCACAAAACATTATGATTAATGAGGACAATAGAGTTAAAGTGACTGATTTTGGAATTGCTAGGGCTGCTACTTCCTCAACTTTAACTACTACTTCAAATGTATTAGGCTCAGTCCATTATTTTTCCCCTGAACAAGCTAGGGGAGGATATACTGACGAAAAATCTGATATATATTCTCTTGGTATCGTTATGTATGAGATGATTACTGGTAAACTGCCATATGATGGTGAAACGCCTATTTCAGTTGCATTAAAGCATGTCCAAGATGAGATAGTGCCACCTAGGGAGGTAGATGGTACTGTTCCAGTTGGTATTGAATCAATCATATTGAAATGCGTCCAAAAAAGACAAAGTGATAGATACGAGAATGTTGGGGCTCTTATTAATGATTTGAAAAAAATAAAGAATAATGGTGCCTCTAACTTTGTTATAGATACAGATGCTGGTGAACAACCTACAAGAATGATTCCAATCATTAAAGAAGAGAGTGTTGATGAGATGAAGAATACTTCAAAGGTTAAGGGAAAGAATAATAGAAAAAATAAAAACAAAAAAGGTGACGGCGGCATAAAAATGATTTTATTGGCCATTTTATTAGCCTTTTTAGTAGTAACAATTGTATTTGCTGGTTGGTTAAAGCTACAAGATTTCTTTGATGTAGCAGAAGTTATAGTTCCTGATATTAGAGGGCAACTTGAAAGTGAAGCCAGGGAACAAATAGAAGAATTAGGTCTAATATTTAATGTTAAGAGTACAGCAACTAGTACTGAAATCGAACCAGGTAGAGTAATTAGTCAAAGTGTAAAGGCAGATTCTAAGGTTAAAGAAGGATTTACTATTGATGTTGTAATTAGCGAAGGCAAAGATTTAGTAAGGGTTCCTGGTGTAGTTAATTACACTTATGAAGAAGCTGAAAAGGCGTTGCAGGACGCAGGACTACAAGTTGGCGAAAGAAAATATGAACCATCTGATGTAACTCCAAATAATGTTGTTATGAGGCAGGAGCCTGAAGCATTTACTTATTTAGCTCCTGGTTCTAGAGTTAATCTGCTTATTAGTCAAGGAGAAGAGATTAAAAATGTTCCAATGCCTAGTCTTGTTGGACTTAGCGAGACTGCAGCCCGTAATGAAATTATAGGTGCGGATCTAGTAGTTGGGGAAGCTAAGAAAGAGCATCATGAAACAGCACCAATAGGCGAGGTGTTTTGGCAATCATATGAGCCAGGTACTGAAGTTGAAACAAAGACTGCTGTAGATATATATATAAGTTTAGGACCTGAAGAGGTTGAAGAGGAAGAAGAGCCGACTACTGATGATCCAAATAGTGAAAGAACTATAACTATAGGTTTGACACCATTTAGTGACAGGGAAGAAACAGAAATCAAGATCATTAGAAAACAAGAAGGATTACAGATGCAGATATACAAGGAAAACCATAAATTTAGTGATGGTGAAGTTGCTATAGGCTTAAGAGGTATTGTAGGCGCAGAATTTGATATTTATTTTGATGATATATATCAATTCACTCAAACTATAACGGAATAATGGTGAATATATGTTAGAAGGTATAATAATCAAAGGTATTGGCGGTTTTTATTATGTAAAAACTAAAGAAGGTGTCATAGAGAGCCGTGCTAGAGGGGTGTTCAGAGATAGTGATATCACCCCTCTAGTTGGTGACAAAGTAAAGGTAAGAATAAGCCAAGAAGATGGAACTGGATATGTTGTAGATATTGCTAATAGAAGCACTCAGCTTCTAAGGCCACCTGTGGCTAATGTGACACAAGCCATAGTTGTTATGAGTGTGAAGAGTCCTGACATAAACACATGGCTCTTGGATTAGTTTTTGTAGATGTCTGAGTATGAAGGTCTTGATGTTACTGTATGCATCAACAAGTCCGATTTAAATCTGGATTTAAGTGAAAAATATAAGAAAATTTATGAGAAAGCTGGTTACAAAGTTTTATTAACTAGTACGAAACTAGATATTGGTATAGATGATTTAAAGAAAAATCTATTGGGAAATATTAGTGTCTTTGCTGGACCTTCAGGAGTTGGCAAATCATCTTTGTTAAACAAGGTTGATAATAGACTGAATCTGGAAACTGGTACTGTGAGCAATAAGACCAGGCGGGGTAAACATACTACTAGACACATTGAACTTTTGGAACTAGATAGTGAGTCTTTTATACTGGATACACCAGGATTTTCTTCTTTGAATCTAGATTTTATTGAAGATGAAACTGACGTTAAAGATTATTTTAGAGAAATTAATAAATATAGTCAGGATTGTAGATTTTTATCTTGTTTACATGATAAGGAGCCTAATTGTGCTATTAAAGAAAAAGTCAAAGAAGGTATTATCGATGAAGAAAGATATAATAATTATCTACTTTTATTAAATGAAGTTAGAAACATTAGGAGGTACTAGAATGGCAAAAATTGCACCTTCCTTATTGGCAGCTAATTTTGCAAATTTGGAAGAAGAAATATCTAAAATTAAAACTGGTGGAGCTGAGTATCTTCATTTAGATGTTATGGATGGAAATTATGTGCCGAATATTTCCTTTGGTATACCAGTTATTAAAAGTTTAAGAGCTATAACAGACTTAATCTTTGATGTACATCTAATGATAGATCGGCCTGAGAGATATATAAAGGATTTTGTAAATGCTGGAGCTGATATCATAACGATTCATCAAGAGTCGACCACACATCTTCACAGTACCATTCAAGAGATAAAGTCCAATGGAGTAAAAGCAGGAGTGTCCTTAAATCCTGCGACACCATTAGACGTCCTTGATTATATAATTAAGGACATAGACTTAATTCTTATAATGAGTGTAAATCCTGGATTTGGCGGACAATCGTTTATACAGGCTATGATAGAGAAAATTAAAGCAACAAGAAAATTAATTGATACACATAATCCTAATATTATCCTACAGGTAGATGGCGGGGTAAAATTGGATAATGTTGAGGAGATTGTTAATGCAGGAACTGATTTAGTAGTTGTAGGTTCTGATATATTTGGCGCAGAAGATGTGGTTCTAAGAACTAGAGAATTTAATAAACTGATTGTATAATAGAATCTTTTATGATATCATAAATATACAAACAAATATTTAATCATTGGACACTAGGGGAGCCTTATGGCTGAGAGCGGACTAAATCCCGACCCTTATGACCTGAACTAGGTAATACTAGCGTAGGGAAGTGTGGAGTAAGCAATTTTATCCATTACCTATGCCCATAGGTAGTGGATTTTTTTATGACTTATAATCGATTTACACTTTTTGTAAATCGATGGTATTCTACAGCGCTCTTAAAGATTGGCCGAGCATAAAATTAAATTGCAAAACTACAAATATCTATCTGTATATCATATTGAATAAGGATAGTAGTTTAATTAATTTCAAAATTTGGAGGTATACTATGAATAAACGTTTTAATGTAAAAATGATAACTGAGGGCGGAATGATGATAGCATTATCTGTACTTCTTAGTTATATAAAGTTGTATCAATTACCTAATGGAGGCAGTGTAACTGCTGGTAGCATGATTCCGTTGATGATATTTGCTATTCGTTGGGGAGTAGGACCTGGTATGTTAGTTGGCGCAACTTATGGACTAATTGATTTTATTTTGAAGCCGTATTTCTATCACCCATTACAGTTCATATTAGATTATCCATTAGCTTTTGGATTACTAGGGCTAGCCGGTTTAGGATATTTAAACAATAAATCTGATGGATATGGTAAACTATCTTTAGGAATATCCTTAGGGGTTATGGGCAGAGCTATTAGTCATACTTTATCTGGTGTAATATTCTTTGCAGAATATGCTGGGGATAAAAATCCATGGATATATTCTATAGGGTATAATATGACATACTTGGTTCCAGAACTTATAATATCATTATTAGTATTGATGTTAATATGGAAACCTTTAAGGAAATCAATTACAAGATAGGAAGATGATTATGAAAGGGTTAATTATTTCTAGTGGAAAAATCAATGATTATAGTTTACTGGAAAAATTGATTTGTGAAAATGATTATATTGTTTGTGCTGATGGTGGGCTTGACCACATAATGCAGGTAGATAAAATCCCCAATATTATACTTGGGGATTTGGATTCTATCAGTGATTTAGGTGTTAAGTATATAAAGGAAAAAAATATTGAAATAGAAAAATTTCCTTCTATAAAGGACAATACAGATACAGAGTTAGCCATAATCCATTTAATTAATAAAGGTATGGACCATATTACTTTAATAGGTGGTACAGGTACTAGACTGGATCATACTGTGGCAAATATATTCTTATTAAAGAAATTTAATAAAGATGGTGTATTTTTTAGAATAGTTGATGATAACAACGTAATCAACTATGTAACTGATGCAATAAGAATAGAAAAAAAGGAAAATAGATTTATTTCTATAATACCTTTAAATAGTGAAGGGATCGTTGTAAGCTTAATAGGATTTAAATATCCACTGAAGGATAAGCATATTAAATTCTCTTCGACTTTAGGGGTTAGCAATGAAATTATCCATGACTATGGAACCGTAATGATATACAAAGGCGAAGCATTAGTCTTTGAATCATTGGATTAATTATAATACATATATGTAACTAATATTACCCTTTTGAATAATATATTATATATGGATTGGGGGAGTGTTGGTTATGAAAAGCTTTTTCTATGGTTATAGGAAAAATCATAAGATAAAGAAAATTGTAGGAATAACCCTAGGAGTCATAGGATTTATGATACTTATTAATGTAATGAGTTACAAATTTTTACTTTTTCTGATTGGACTAGGTTTGATAATGATGGGCATTTTGTTGTATATGAAATAAGGCTACCAGTATTATTTATTGGTAGCCTTCTCATTTTGCCATTTCTTATAATGCTCTCTTAACATATCCAGATCTTAAACATCTAGTACATGCATTGATTCTTTTTACAGTTCCATTAACATCTGCTCTAACTCTTCTTATATTAGGTAACCAACTTCTTGAACTCTTTTTATTTGAGAAAGTAACTTTATTACCAAATATCTTGCCTTTACCACATACATCACATACTCTTGCCATTATGAAACACCTCCTTAGGATTACACGAGAAAACTCTATAATAGTTTCTTATATGCTATAATAACAGATTATATTGTAACACAAATTATTACATAAATGCAACTATAATGTGTTATAATCTTAGTAAACAATAGATTTAGTTGAACTATTGCAATATTTATTGTAAAATGATAATATTGGTATATTTAAACAAGGAGGAGATTCTATGCCAACCAAAACTATTACTGACTTGGGAGCGATTGTTATAGATGACAGTGTTATAGCTACTATAGCTGGAGTTGCAGCTATGGAAAGTTATGGCATAGTAGGTATGGCGTCCAAGAATGCAGCAGATGGAATTTTTGAATTACTTAAATGGGACTATTTATCTAAAGGAATTAAAGTATATACAAAAGATAATCAATTAAGTATCGATTTACATGTAATATTGGAATATGGAGTTAAGATATCCGTTGTAGCAGAGAACATTATTGAACGAGTTAAGTTCAATGTAGAGAAGATTACTGGATACAAAGTAGATAGTATTAATGTCCATGTTCAAGGAATAAGAGTAGGAAAGTAGTTTAAGGAGGTACTATACTTGAAAATTGAAATTATTGATGGAGATCTGCTCAAAAAAGCTTTAGCAGCGGGATCGGGTCTCCTGGAGAAGAATAAAGAGGAGGTTAACTCCTTAAATGTTTTTCCTGTTCCAGATGGAGATACTGGTACGAATATGTCTTTGACAGTTAAATCAGCTGTAAAACAAGCATCTAGTGCAACTGGTAATGATGCATATATGATAGCTTTAGCTGCAAGTCAAGGATCTTTGATGGGAGCTAGGGGAAATTCTGGTGTTATACTGTCTCAATTATTTAGGGGTTTTGCTACAGGAATAAAAGGAAAAACCGAAATAGACGTAAAAACTTTCGCTGAAGGTTTTAAACAAGCAGCTGAAACCGCCTACAAGGCAGTTATGAAACCTACCGAAGGTACTATTTTAACAGTAGCTAGGGAGATAGGTGAATTCTCTATGTCTATTTCTAAGAAAGAGAAGGATATTCTTATTTTTTTAGAAAAAGTTATAGAGCATGGTAACAATACATTAGAAAAGACACCAGATATGTTGCCAGTTTTAAAACAAGCTGGAGTTGTGGACGCTGGCGGTAAGGGACTTATGTATATTATTATTGGATTATATAATTCTTTAGCAGGTATTGAACATTATGAAGATACTGCTGAAGTTGTTGTAGAACCAAAGGTTGTCCATAGAGAACATATAGACACTGATGATATTGAATTTGGATACTGTACTGAATTTATGATAAATGGAAACTCTGATGAAATTGATGGGTTTAGAGATGAACTATCAAGTCATGGTGATTCATTATTAGTAGTTGGTGGAGATGGCATCATTAAAGTTCATGTTCACACGAACAATCCTGGCCTTGTATTAGAAAAAGGGTTGTTACTTGGTGAATTAAGTGATATAAAAATTGATAATATGAGATACCAACACGAAGAAGTTTTGTTAAAAGAAGAGCTAAAGACCATTGACTCACAAGGACCAAAGGAACCAACAAAGGAATATTCTTTTGTAGCTATTTCCATTGGTGAAGGCATTGATGAAGTATTTAGGGAGTTACATGTTGATTATATTGTTTCTGGTGGTCAAACTATGAACCCGAGTACCGAAGATATTTTAAAAGCTATTGAATCTACCCAAGGAAGAAATGTGTTTGTGCTACCAAATAACAAAAATATAATTTTAGCTGCTGAACAGACTAAAGAATTAAGCAGCAGAAATGTAGTAGTATTGCCTACTAAATCTATTCCTGAAGGAATAGGAGCACTGTTGGCATATGATGAAGGTGCAAGTCTAGATGATAATGTTAACAATATGAATGAAAATATCAAGAATATTTTAACCGGTCAAGTTACTTTTGCTGTTCGAGATAGTGAATTTAATAGTAATGAGATTAAGAAAGATGATATTATAGGATTATCCAATGGAGATATCGTTGCTGCAGGTAAAGAAATAAATGATGTAGCCCTAGATTTAATCAATGATATGATTAATGATGATGTCTCGATCATTACAATTTTCTATGGTGACAATATGGAAGAGGAAAAGGCTGAGGAATTATCAGGCATATTAGAAGAGAAATATAAAGATGTGGATATTGAACTATTATTTGGTGGGCAACCATTATATTATTATATATTTTCATTAGAATAACCCTACCCTTGGTAGGGTTATTCTAATTACACCAATGGAGGGATTTTATGAATAATCTTTCTATGAGTGTCCAATATATTAAAGGTGTTGGGCCTAAGAGAGCAAGTAGTTTAAAAAAATTAGGAGTTGAAAACATTGATGATCTATTAAGTTATTTTCCAAGGGATTATGAAGATAGATCAATTTTTACTACCATTAAAGAAGCTATAATTGGAGAAAAAGCTAGTTTAGAGGTAGAGATCGTTGGGCAAGCCCAAATTTCTAGACCCAGAAGAAATATGTCAATATTAAAAGTTCCCTTTAAAGATGAAAGTGGCCATGGATATTTGGTATGGTTTAATCAAGAATACTTAAAGGATAAATTTGTTATTGGGCAGTCTTATAGAATAAATGGAAAAATCAATAGAATAGGTATGGAGTTTCAAGTTATGAACCCTGTTTATGAAAAAATGAACAAGGAAAACAAAGTTGGTAAGATCATTCCTATTTATGGTTTAACTAAAGGAATAACCAATAATGAGATTATCAAAATAATGGATAGCTCTTTAAAGGAATATTTATCATTTACAGAAGAAACAATTCCAGATAGGATTAGGGACAAGTACCGTCTAATAGGAATAAAAGATGCGATTCAGAACATACACTTTCCTATAAATAGTGAGTACCTTCATGAAGCTAGAAGACGATTAATATTTGAAGAGCTTTTACTTTTGCAAATTGGTTTATTTATGATTAAAAACAAAAGCTATGAGAAGAATAATGGTATACAATTTCCCCCATGTACTGATTTAGAAGTGTTCTTAAGTAGTTTACCTTTTAAATTGACCAATGCCCAAAGTAGAGTGCTATCTGAGATACAACAGGACATGGATAATATCAAACAGATGAATCGGTTGGTACAAGGTGATGTAGGTTCGGGTAAAACTATAATTGCGGCTGCCTCTATGTTTAGGGCAGTTAAATCAGGATACCAAGCAGCTATGATGGCACCTACTGAAATACTAGCCACCCAACATTTTGAATCTTTATCACCATTATTTAATAAATACAATATTCGATGTGAATTATTAGTAGGTAGTTTAAGCCAGAAAACTAAAGAAAATATAGTTGATGATTTAAAAGAAGGAAAGATTGACATTTTAATTGGTACCCATGCCCTAATTCAAGATACTGTTGAGTTTAAAAACCTTGGACTTGTAGTAACAGATGAGCAACATAGATTTGGAGTTAAACAAAGAATGATCATCAGTCAAAAAGGCAACAACCCAGATATATTGGTTATGACCGCTACACCAATTCCAAGGACCCTGGCGCTGATTTTGTATGGTGACTTAGACATCTCTATCATTGACGAATTACCACCTGGTAGAAAGGAAATAGAGACCTTTGCTGTTAATTCTCAAATGGTAGATAGGGTTAATAGCTTTATTGAAAAACAAATATTAGGAGGAAGACAGGCATATATCGTCTCCCCTTTAATAGAGGAATCTGAAACACTAGATTTAAAATCAGTGGAAGAACTATATGAAAACTATAAAAACAATGTATTTAAAAACTACTCTGTTGGACTTCTACATGGTAAGATGAAAGCTAGCGAGAAAGACTTAATTATGGAAGAGTTTAAAAATCATAAAATAGACATATTGATTTCAACTACAGTTATTGAAGTGGGAGTAAATGTACCTAATGCAAATATAATGGTAATCTATGACGCTGAAAGATTTGGCTTGGCTCAATTACATCAACTACGAGGCAGGGTGGGTAGAGGAGAGTATCAATCTTATTGCATACTTATTAACAATGGCAGGACTAAAATAGCTAGGGATAGAATGAGAATTATGCAAAGCTCTACTGATGGATTTGTGATTTCTGAGAAGGATCTGGAATTACGTGGTCCTGGTGAATTTTTTGGCACTAAACAGCATGGTTTACCTGATCTAAAGATAGCAAATTTATTTAGGGATTTGAATGTTTTAAAAGCTGCTCAGAAAGAAGCACATGATATTTTAGAATCTAATCCCAATCTTGATGGTGAAGAATTTATAATTATGAACAAAAGGATTAGTGAGTTGTTCAAGGGAATAGATAGTATTAATTAAAATATGATTTATTTATAATCTATTATATGATAGAATATTGCTAAATAAGTATAAAGGAGCTTTGATTTGAGAGTTATATCAGGATTAAGAAAGGGACATAGGCTTAATACTCCCAAGGGATCGGATACTAGGCCAACTGAAGATAAAATCAAGGAATCACTTTTTAATATATTAGGTCATATTCAGATAGATTCTGTTGTTTTAGATTTGTTTGGAGGTTCCGGATCCATAGGCATAGAATTTTTAAGTAGAGGTGCTAAGGAGTGCTATTTTGTAGATTCTTCTACTAAAAGTATTTCTACTATTAAAGAAAATTTAATACATACTAAATTAATGGAATCAGCCACTGTAATTAAATCCGATGCTATAAAAGCAATAAAGCATCTAAACAATAAGAAATTAGAATTTGATTATATATATTTAGATCCGCCTTATAGACATAGTGACTTACTATTTGGTGTATTGAGTACTCTAAAGGAGTATCCAATTTTCTCGGATAATGTTTTGTTAATTATTGAACATGAAAGTGAGTTAATTTTAGAAGATAATATATTTGATTTTAATAAGGTTGATGAAAGAAGATATGGGAGTAAAAGAATAACTTTTTTAGGCAGGGATTAATAGGAGGTAGTTATGAAAGCAATTTACCCAGGAAGTTTTGACCCAGTTACTTACGGGCATTTAGACATAATTGAAAGATGTGCCAATAAGTTTGATACAGTAATAATTGCAGTATTAAATAATATTCAAAAACAAAGTCTTTTTTCTGTTGAGGAAAGGATTGCATTACTCAAAGAAACAACTAAGGATTTCCCCAATGTTGAGATAGATACTTTCTCTGGTTTACTGACAGAGTATGCAAAAAGCAAGAATTGTTCAACAATCATAAGAGGTTTGAGAGCAGTTTCTGATTTTGAGTATGAAATGCAAATGGCTTTAGTTAATAAAAAAACCTATAATGATATGGAAACCTTATTTATGGTTTCTAATGCAGAACATGTATATTTAAGTTCTAGTATCGTTAAGGAAGTTTCATATTATGGTGGAGAAATAGCATGTTTTGTTCCTAAGGTAGTAGAAGATGCATTAACAAATAAGTTTAAAGGGGGCTTATAATAGTGGATGTATTAAAGCTTATTGATGAGATTGAAGATATTATAGAGGATGGCTCTACCTTGCCGTTTTCTAAAAAAGTAATGGTAGATGTGGATGAGATCTTGGATATAATCAAAGAGATCAGAATAAGATTACCAGATGAAATCAAACAGGCAGCATGGATTAAGGATGAGAAACAAAGAATATTAGCTGAGGCTCAAAAAGATGCTGATAATTTACTTAATGAAGCCGAATATAGACTAGAAGAACTTATAGATCAAGAAGCCATAACTAAAGCAGCAAAGGAAAGAGCTGAAGAGTTAATAAATAAAGCACAGACCACAGCAAAAGAGATCAGGCTCGGTGCTATGGAATATGCGGACAGCCTATTGCTTGAAACCCAAGAACAACTTAAAGATGTAATAACTGAACTTAATGAAAATAGGAAAGAACTAAGAGGCGGGAATTAACTAGCCTCTTTTTTTTATAAAACTTATATTGTGAACTAAAATACTTAATACTATAAAAAATATACATATTCCAAAGGACATTTTGGTAGAAAAATATATATTTTCCAACCATGTCTTTAGATTGTAAACTTCTTCTTTTATGAAATTATCTAGGGAAGAAGGTATTAAATAATCCTTATAAAATAGTATATACAAAATATATGTATATACAGTTGATATGAATCCATGTAGCGCTTTGGAGACGAAGTATAGTTTCACATTGATATCAGTTTGGCTTATGAAACTAATGGCTTGGCTAAGTATGGATAATCCACCCCAACCAATTATAAAATTTATACTTAGTATTTTGTGTATCATGCTGATATCCAATGATGAAATCCGATTGCATCCAGTAGTTAACTCTATAAGTCCAGCAAAGATACCTTTAATTAATTCTGGATTTATATTTATCATATTCCCAATATGGATTATGAAAATATTAACTAAATGGGATGACAATAATACGTCAATTATTACATTATAGATGATCACAAACCCACCTATTAGCAATATTGAATTGACTCCATCTCTAACACTGTTGGTGATAATGACTGGTAATGAATCGCTCTTTATTTTATTGTTATTTGTTATTTGCTTTGATGGGATATATTGTTTTCTTGATCTTTTAGGATTATTTGGGAGATGGCTAAATACAATGCCAACAGTTATAGCACCTAGATAGTGGGGAATTATCATAAGACCAGTTAGATTTGGCATTGAAAGCATCCCAATAAGTACGGCTCCCAAGATATATAGTGGCCCTGATGTTGAGGCCAATGTAACAAGTCGATCCCCCTCTCTTTTAGATATTAGATTTAGGCCTCTTAATCTTGAGGTTAGTTTTGCACCTACAGGATATCCGGATACAAAACTCATGATCAAAGGAAAACTACCTTCCCCTGAAATTTTGAAGATAGGTCCCATGATTGGACCCAATAGCCTACCAAAGTACTGAACAAGACCTGATGCAATAAATAACTCTGATAAAATAAAGAAGGGCAGCAATGAAGGAAGTAATATATTGAACCAGAGATGAAGACCGTTTCTAGCACTATTTAGGCCCATAGATGGATTTATAACCAGTGAGACCATAAGTACTAAAACTATAATTTGAAAAAACTTATTTCTAATATTATTTTTTATAGATATAGATAAATTCATTAAATCACCCCTCCATTCATTATATTTTTTTTATAATATAATATGAGGGAAGGGTGATTATTTTTTTATATAGGGTGATGTTTTGTAATCCATATTTTTGGGGTTTTTCATGTTTAAACCAAAGTAATATAAGTCTGTGGCATTTTTTTCGTAATATATAAATTGATCTACTATATCATTTTTAATATTCTCATGATGAGAAAACTTAGTAAGTATAGGTATATTTGATTTTTCTTTAATTAGACTTAGTAATTCTAAACCTTTTTGATTTGCTCCTAAAAATCTGATATAGGGCACTTCCTTAGAGTAAATATCTTGTATGGTACTTCCAAAGATACTATTTAATAAATGTGTCAATATTCTTTGGATTCTTGTTTTTGGGTATCTTTTTGTTGATGAATTTCCAATCAACTCTTCCATATTTATAGAATGCAGTGACTGTTCTACTATTCTATTTTCTAAACCATTTTCCATATCAAGTATTTCTTTTAAATCATCTCTATGAGTGGTTAGTAGCAAATATTTAATAACTGAATAGTAATTTTCAAGATGGTTAAAATTATTGTGATTATAATAAAATTCCTGTAGTAGTTCATATGTTTTATCTGGAACTAGATTTTTTATAGATTGAATCCCATTTGCTAGTATACTTTTTCTAATGGCTGTAGCTGAAGCAAAGGTTTCTCTGATGGTTTCTTCTTTGTAATCAGATCCTTGCCTTGTAATGGGAATAGGGTTAATAGATGAGCCAATCTTTTTTAAGGCCTTTAAATACTCAATTGCTAGTATATTATTAGATTGTTTTAGTATTGATCCATAATCAAAACTATTTAAGCCTTTGAATTTTAAAGAATACTCAATTGCTAAACTTCTAGCGGCAGGAAAGGACATTCCTAAATCCAGGTTTTTCTTTAAGCTATTTTTGAACTCATCTGTTTCCTTTAATAATAGATCGGCTATTTGAGTCAATGGTTCTAAATTACCGATTTCACTGCCAAAAGCAATATAGTCTACAATATTTAATGAATCCAATACTTTAACTCCACCAAGTGCAAAAAACTCGGCGCTTTGTGTAGAATAAACAAATGGAAGCTCTATAACCAAATCGACTCCATTTTCTATGGCTATCTTTGCTTTGGTCCATTTATCGACAATTGAAGGTTCTCCACGTTGGACAAAGGAACTACTCATTACTGCAATTGAGTGTGTTGCCCTTGTTAACTGAAGTGATTTATCTAGATGATATTTATGACCGTAATGAAATGGGTTGTATTCTGTAATAAATCCTACTACTTTCATTTTCTCCTCCAAATACTATTTTATGTGATTATACCATATTATAATATTATTTAATCTTTAACTAGAATAAAAGTAGTGAAAAATGTTGATTTTTTAACACTAATGTAATAATATTGTAATAGTGAAAGTACATTTAGGAGGAATGAGAATGAATATTTTGGTTATTAACTGTGGTAGTTCTTCATTAAAGTATCAATTAATAGATATGGATGGGGAAAAAGTATTGGCGATTGGTCTTGTTGAAAGAATTGGTATTGAAGGTGCAAGAATTAAACATGACACAACTGGCAAAGAAAGAGTTATTATAGAGGAGCCTATGGAAAATCATAAAAGAGCTCTTGAATTAGTATTGGAAGCTATTGTTGATGAAAAATATGGTGCAATTAAATCCATGGATGAAATTGGTGCTGTAGGACATAGAGTTGTACATGGTGGAGAAGATTTTGCAGGTTCAGTTATTATTGATGATGCTGTTATGGATGCTCTAGAAAGAAATATTGAATTAGCTCCATTACACAACCCACCAAATATCATGGGAATTGAAGCTTGTAAAGAATTAATGCCAAATACACCTATGGTTGGAGTATTTGATACAGCTTTCCATCAAACAATTCCTGCTGAGAATTTTGTTTATGCAATTCCATATGAATTCTATGAAAAATATAAGATTAGAAGATATGGATTCCACGGTACATCCCACAAATATGTATCACAAAGAGCTGCTGAAATTCTAGGTAAAGATATTAAAGATTTGAATATTGTTACTGCTCACTTAGGAAATGGATCAAGTGTTACAGCTGTTGAAGGTGGAATATCTATAGACACAAGTATGGGTTTCACTCCTCTTGAAGGTGTTGCTATGGGAACAAGATCAGGAAACATAGACCCAGCAATTATTACTTTCCTTATGGATAAAGAGAATATGACTTTTGACCAAGTTAATCAAATGCTTAATAAGGAATCTGGAGTTCTAGGAATCTCAGGTGTAAGTAGTGACTTTAGAGATTTAGAAGTTGCAGCAGAAGAGGGAAATACTAGAGCAAAGTTAGCTCTTGATGTATTTGCTAGTAGAGTTAGAAGATTTATAGCAGCTTATGCTGCACAAATGTGTAGAATAGATGTATTAGTATTTACTGCTGGTATAGGTGAAAACTCAGCAAGTATGAGAGAATTAATTTGTGATGGATTAGAGTGTCTAAATATAGTTATCGATGAGGAACTTAACGATATAAGAGGTAAAGAAGCCATCGTTAGCAAGAATATTGGCGGAGTAACTGTTATGGTTATAC
>JAAYGX010000178.1 GCA_012735585.1 Tissierella sp. | reverse complement strand
TTGAGGCGTTAGGATTGGAAGTAGAATGGGATAATGAAACAAAAACAATTAGTGGAACAGCGGAAGGTAAAGAGATAATATTAAAATTGGATAGTAAAGATGCAAAAGTTAATGGAGTTAATAAAACTTTAGATGTCCCTGCAAAAGCTATTAACGGGAGAACCTTAGTACCAGTGAGATTCATTGCTGAAAGTTTGGATATGAATGTTGTATGGAATCAAGAAACAAGAACGGTTATAATTGAAGGCATAAATGAAATAGAATTAAATGAGGGAAATTTAATTGGTATAAATAAATTAGCTTTGTTAAGTGATGATAGATTTAATCAAGCAATTTCAATTGGTAAAAAGGGAATTGATTATGTAACTAAGTACGAGAAAAGTAATTATTCTTTAGACTATATTGGTGGAGATGCAGATTATCTTATTGAGAATGCTTTAATAGTAACTCCATTCCTTGAAATAGCGCGATATGTAAGTTTGCAATCAGAAGATTACAAAGAAATATCTATGGACTACATTAAACATTTGCTTGAGTCTCTGAAGGGTTTAATTTCCTTTGATGTTATTTTATATGGGGGTTCCATTGATTTTCCTGATACAGTTCACATGGTTATAAGACAAGGAGATATTATTATTCAACCTATAAAATTTTATGGCGATACAGTTTTTGCTCAAAGAAGCAGATCTTGGCCAAATTATCCTGCATATCGAGCTTATTTAGGTGTGGATTTTCCTTCAAAAGAAGTGGACTTCAATAAGCAGGCTGAGTTAATTATTAAAACGCCCTCATATGAGTTTATTTTTAATATTGATTTTAGTAAGTATTGGGATAACGCAACTCAATCCAACTCAAACATAGATGATAATCAGCCATTAAAAATCACTGATAATGAGATAGGAACTATAGAAGCCGGAGAATTAACCTATGAAGAAAAACTCAATAATGTTGATAAATTAGGTCAGTTATGGAAAGAAAGGTCTGAGATTATTAATGAATTTGCAAAAATATCAAACCTTAGAAATACCCACAAGCTAGATAATAATGAAGCTTTTGAAAAGAGCATGCAATTTATAATAGACATGGAATTTTTTATAAAGAAGTTAGATGGTTTGAAGATTCCTTATGGAATGGAGAAGGCTTATAAAATATTTTATGAACAAACCCAAAAATATTATAAGTCAATGATAGTGTATGTCGATATTTATAAAGGTGTTGCTGGAGCTTCTCAGAAGTCTGACAGATTAACTGACGAGGCTCAAAATATGAAGAAAAAATTATATGATGCTTTAGATGAGTATTTATTAAATTACTAAATATTTGAAGAGAGAATTATGGATAAAATTATGAAGCTGCCCTGTGTGTGGACTTATGTCAATATAGTAGATACATTTTCTCGAACAAGTTTTATGCAGTCCTCTTAGATTTATCTTCCCATTCTTGAGGAGTGATATAACCTAAAGAGCTATGCATTCTTTCTCTGTTATACCATGACTCTATATATTCAAATATTGCAAGTCTAGCAGTATCAAAGTCGAAATATTTAACTAGATTAACTTCTTCTTTCTTCAATACTGAGTGAAAAGATTCTATGCAGGCATTATCATAAGGATTTCCTTTGCCGCTAAAGGAATGAGTAATTTTGTGGCGTTTAACATATTCTCAAAAATCATAACTCGTATATTGACTTCCTAAGTCGCTGTGAAGGATAAGACCCTCATCAGGCTTCTTAATTTTATAAGCATTATTTAAGGCCTTTAGAGCCAATTAAATATATGTATTAAGTGACCTACATGGTATAGACTTATTCCACAGTGAACCGAAACTTATGTATAAAAAGGGAGATAATTACTATTAAGGGTGGATATATATGAATATTTATAAGAAATATTTTTTAAAATATGCTAAATATTGGCCATTCTTTTTGTTATCAATTACATCATCTTTATTAGGTATGTTAATATCATTATTAAGCATTAGCCGAATATTTAATGAATTTAGAGTGAACCCCAAGTTTAATATGATTGTATCTAGTTTGGTCGCTGCAATAATAGGTGGATTACCTATATATTTTGTTAATAATAAAATATATATAAAGAACA
>JAAYGX010000194.1 GCA_012735585.1 Tissierella sp. | reverse complement strand
GGAGAACCGTCCCCTTGTGTTTTTTGTACTGCTAGCAATATTGAGAGAATGGGGGATTTTATGAGAATAGATAAACAAATAAAAGGAGATATAATAACTGTACTAGTAACTAGTATTTTAATATTTTCATTTTTAAATTCTAATTACTTATTATTATATTTATCTCTAGGACTATTAATTGTCAATGTCATATGGTCTTTTTTAAAAAAATCTTCCAATGATAAAAATAGGAGTAGAAATAATCCGGATTTTTGTACAAGAATTTTTATTTTTTTATTGGGACCGAGTCTAATAATAGTAAATCATATTAAATCATCAATCAACCCAATAATAGCTACAGTTTTTTATACAATTATTATGTTTTATATAATTTTAAGACATTATAAAAAGATTGAATAATTATTATTACAAGACATAACAAATGCTCTTTTTCAACTTAAAGTTTGGAAAGGAGCTTTTACTTAATGAATAAAAAATTAACGATTGTTTTATTATTGATTATTATTATGATTTCAGTTTTTTTAATTAGTAAAAATAATAATAGTAATAATACAAATACAGAAAAAAAGGGTGGACACAAGGGGACGGTTCTCTTGTGTCCTTTTCGGAGATATTCCCAATACAATGTCAACATATAGGATGATTGAACTGAAGCTGGATTATGGAATACAATTAGATGATAAAGAGATATCTAGAATATCATCTTTCATCAATAAAACAAGAGGAGTTAAAGGTGGTTATTACTATAGTCAATCATCTAATCCCTCTGATATATATAATTATTATAATAACTTTTCTTTTATAAGTTTTTACTATGGTGAAGTTTTAAATATGATGATTGAGTAGGGAGGTTTATATGAAAACTTTATTATTTATAATATCGGGAATAGTAGGAATTGTTTTATTTGTAGTAGGTAATAAAAAAAGTATTTTCATAGTGAAAAATTTAGGAATACTTCTTATTTTAATTTTTGTTATTATGTTAATTTCAATCTTTTTATGAAAACTATACTGCGATAGACTAAGACTATCTCATCTTCTAAATTTGAGGAGGTTTTAATATTATTTATTTCCCATTTGATTAAGTCTTAAGTCCATATTGTACATAATATGAAGAAGGCGTCATAAGAGAATTATCATTCCAGGTAAAGGGAGAAATCTTAAAGCCAAGAATATAGTTCCTTCGTCGCTATGCTCCTCAGGACACAAGGGAATGGTTCTCTTGTGTCATTTTTGTCTTGTTTTTTTATATTGATAGCATGTATATCATATGATAGGCTTAAATTGAGGTGATATTTATGCCAAGGAAACCAAGAGAGAAGAGTAGTACAGGAATTTATCATGTGATTCTCAGAGGAAACAACGGACAAGTAATATTTCAGGACAATGAGGACTATGAAAAGTTTATAGAAACAATTAGGGAATATAAGGAAGTGAGCCGGTATGAAATCTACGCATATTGCCTTATGAATAATCATATACACCTATTAATGAAAGAAGGAATTGAAGAATTTGGAACCGTCTTTAGGAGAATAGGAGCAAAATATGTCTATTGGTATAATCAAAAATATAATCGAATAGGGCATCTGTTTCAGGATAGATATAAAAGTGAAATCGTAGAAGATGAAAGATATTTTTTAACAGTAATAAGATATATACATCAAAATCCAATCAAGGCTGGCCTTGAAAAAGATATTTCAAAGTATTGGTGGACCAGCTATAATGAATACCTAGGTAGAAGAGGCATTTGTAATATGGATTTTCCTTTAAGCATATTTGGAAAGGATAGAAAAAGAGCAATATCTTTATTTAAAGAATTTAACATACAAGAGAATGATGATCAATGCTTGGAAGAT
>JAAYGX010000177.1 GCA_012735585.1 Tissierella sp. | reverse complement strand
CACTTAAACAAAGTGGACATTTTTCAATATTATTTAATAAATCCTTGTAATTATTTAATTGAATTTTATTTTCTCTGTTTAGTTGATTATATTCTTGTATTTCTTTATTTAGGCTATTTTTTAGGTTTAATATTTTGTACGAAAGATTTGATAGTTTTGTTAGTCTGATAATTAGATTTTCAATATCTTTATATATGGATTGTGATTTCTCTAATCCATCAAATTCTTTTATGAATGAATTTCCAGTCTTTAAATTAGTTTGATTTTGATTAAAATCATTCCTTAATTTGACTAGTCTTGATATAATCACTGGTTTCTTTTCGAATGAAGATAGTGTTCTTTCGGCTGCTGGCAAATTATCTAAACTACTATATATATTATTCAATCGATTTTTTTCTTTAATTATTCCATTTAACTTGAATTTTGTGTCTAATAATTTGGTGGTATTAATCAATATATTTTTGGACTTCATAATAATATGATCAATATCATCAATGCCTTCTAACTTGCACATAAGAGTATCGCACCTTGATATCTCGATTTGATAATTTTCAAAATTTGTTCTTTTGATATTAAGATATTTATACCTATTTATATATTTTGCAGCATTTTCTAATAAAGGATCAATTAAATCGATATTCTTGAATTGATTTAATTGATAATTAATTTGATATAAATCTTTGTTTATTTCATTATATTTGCTATTGTATTTGATCAGAGCATCCCTTTTTTCAAACTTCTTTGATATTTCATATCGTAAGATTTCAACTTTGTTTAACCTGTTCTGCAGTTCATCTAAATACTCGTATTCTTTTAATTCATTTTCAATTTTCAAGATTCTATCTTCAGTGTCTTTTTTTCTAACTGATGCATTTCTTAAATCCTTTAATGTCTCTTTTAAAGCATCATCAATTACATTTACACCAATTAATCTTCCAATAGCACCTGCTCTTGTACTTGTTTTTTCCGATAAAAGAAATGGCCCTTCTAATTGCTCGCCTAGATTTATTGAATTAGACTCCTCACTATCTAATCTAATTTTCTTAATACCTATCTCGTCGATAATCTCCTCTGGTACTGAAGTACCAAACCCTTCAAATTTTATTTCTTCACCATTCTTCTTATATAGAATATATGAGTTTTTTGATTTGTTTCTTAGTCTCTGAACTTTCGTATTATCGCTAAAGATAAGGGTTACAGAAGCCTCACGTTCACCTTCCCTAATGAAGTAATCACCTGATGGCTCATTATACAATGCCCACTTAATACCTCTGATAATTGCTGATTTACCAGAATCCGACGGTCCAAGAATCACATTTAACCCCTGGTCAAAATCAATAGTAGTATATTTATGAGATTGAAAGTTTTCTAAAATTACAGTTTTAAGATATTTCATATTATTCACCACTTAAACCTTTCATCTGGATCATGGCTATTCTATTCAGTGCCTCAATCTTCACTTCTTCGCTTAGTCCTTCAGACTTTGAAACTTCTATCAATACATCATTTATATCCATTTTCTCGAAGTTTAAAGCAGAGTCTATAGTTTGTTTGAATTCATATATTCTTTCCCTTTGAAATATATTTTTTTCTATCTCTTTTCTATCTAAGATAATGTCTCCATCTAAAGCTGATTGTAAATATACATTGGATATTTTAATATCGTCATTCAAATCTATAATAATCACCTTAGGTTTTCTATCAATCTCTCTTAAGCTATTTGAGATACGCACGATGCTACCTGGATTTATAAAGTATTTACCATCTATAACAATCTTATCAAAACCAGAATGATAATGGCCTGCTAAAGTAATATTTGCTTTAGTATCTTTTATATCATCTACTAAAGTATATGGCACGCCTTTAATAAAGGGTTTATCTAAAAGCATGCCATGAACAATGTGTATAGCATATTTAACTGTATTATCAACTTCTTCGAGGATATAGCATTTTCTGTTGATGGGATCATCAATATTATAGACATAGGGTTGCCCAGTAACTTGGACTTTAGTATCGCCTTTTTCTAAAAAAATTTTCTCATTCTGATTTATAATATTGAAAATACCTAATTCACTTAACAAACCTATCATAGCTCTATTCATAGTTTTGGGATTATGTCCATAGACATCATGGTTTCCACTAACTATATAAAAAGGAACCTTTATCATTTTAAGAACTTTTGAAAATTGACTAGTAATAGCAATTGATACGTCGGGTCTATCAAATAAATCGCCCCCATGCAATACATAATCTATATCATTATTGTTTATTATATCTACAATCTCTAAGAACTTTTTTTCTAAAGTATCTACATAATCATCTTTTCTATTTTTGGGAGAAGTCACTCTAATATGGGAATCAGTAAAAAATAACAATCTCAAATTAAATACCCCCAATAAATTAATTTAATTTTATTAATAAAAACCTCCTAAAAAGGAGGTTATCATTTATTAGTCTACTCTTTAGGAGTTTCTTCCTTTGCTGCAGAGTCTTCATCTACGATTAGGCCAAATTTGACTCTAATCTTGTCTTCAATTTCTTTGGATAATTCAGGATTTTCTTTAAGATAATCCTTAGCATTTTCTCTTCCTTGCCATTTGTTTTCACCATAACTAAACCAAGCACCAGCCTTTTTTATAATTTCAGCAGTTACACCTGCGTCTACTATATTGCCTTCTTTAGATATTCCTTGTCCATACATTATATCAAATTCAGCTTGTTTAAATGGTGGGGCAACTTTGTTTTTAACTACTTTTACCCTAGTTCTATTGCCTAGGATTTCATCTCCTTGTTTAATTGAATCTATTCTTCTAACATCAAGTCTAACACTTGCATAGAACTTTAAAGCCCTACCACCTGTAGTTGTTTCAGGATTACCAAACATTACCCCTATTTTTTCTCTCAATTGATTTATAAAAATTACTGTAGTATTTGATTTATTAATAGCACCAGCTAATTTCCTTAAAGCCTGGGACATTAATCTTGCTTGAAGACCCATATGGGAATCACCCATTTCACCTTCAATTTCAGCTTTTGGTACTAAAGCAGCAACTGAGTCAACGATTACTATATCAATAGCACCACTTCTAACCAATGCTTCAGTTATCTCAAGACCTTGTTCTCCTGTATCTGGCTGTGATATTATCAAGTTATCAATATCTACCCCTAATTTTTTTGCATATGAAGGATCTAATGCATGTTCAGCATCTATAAATGCAGCAATTCCACCAGTTTTTTGAGCTTCAGCTACTACATGTAATGCCAATGTGGTTTTACCAGATGATTCAGGTCCATAGACCTCGATAATCCTACCTCTAGGTATTCCACCAATACCTAGAGCAATATCTAAATCTAAAGATCCAGTTGGAATTACTTCTAAATCTAATTTGGTGTTTTCCCCTAGTTTCATAATAGAACCTTTTCCAAATTGTTTTTCAATTTGACTTAAAGTCAAATCTAAGGCTTTCTTTCTTTCGTTTTTATCGATCATATCCTTCCAGTTTAACTGGAGTCACCCCTTTCATAATTAGAACGTTCGTTCCTTGATTATATATTATATTAAATTTCAAGATCTGTCAATTATAATTTACAATATTTTTCTGATTTCATCTAGAGCTTTTATAGCCGTCCTATTTTGAATCAGAGTTCTATTCCCGTTAAAGTTCGATTTTATTATTTTATAATTCTCCTTAGTCATTATACATATATACACTAATCCAATAGGCTTATCTTCAGTTTCTCCATCTGGCCCAGCAATACCAGTAATAGATACCACTAAATCCAAATTAACTTTATCCATCAATCCCTTAGCCATCTCATAAGCAGTTTCTTCACTCACCGCACCATATTTTTCAAGAGTAGCGCTTTTTACATTAACTTCTTCTATCTTAGAAGAATTACTATAACTTACAATAGCTCTTTCTAAAACATTAGATGCTCCTGGGACTTTGGTAATTAGACTACTAACAAGTCCACCTGTGCATGATTCACATAATCCAATTTTATACCCTTTATTAATTAGTTTTTTTACCACAATTTCCTCAAGCTCAACATTATCGTATCCATATATATATTTATCAAATTCTTCATCTATAGTTTTAATAATAGAATTTATTTCTAATTGAATCTGCTCTTTATCCTTGCCTTTGCCAATTATTTTAATCTCTACAGTACCATCTTTGGCAAATGTTGCGATACTTGTGTTCACCGAGGCTAGATTCAGTTCCACCAATTTTGATTCTAAAGAAGACTCTCCTATACCAACGGTATTGACAGATTTTGAAACAATGAATAAATCATCATGAATAAGATCTTTTATATGGTTATTAAACATCAATTTCATTTCTCTAGGCGGACCTGGTAACATTATGAGTTTTTTATTATCCTTATTAATATAAATTCCTGGTGCAGTACCTATACTATTTTCTATAAATGAGGAGCCTTTAGGTTTAGTAGCTTGTTTCACATTATTGTTGCTCATACATCTACCCATTCTGTCAAATAAGTTTTTAATGTTCTCTTCCATAACTGGATCTAGTTCCAGCTCTAACCCTAAGGCTTTTGAAATAACTTCTTTAGTCATATCATCCTTAGTAGGGCCTAAGCCTCCTGTAGTAATAATTAAATCAGATCTATTTAATGCAATATTAATTACATCCATTAATCGTTTCTCATCGTCATCAACAGTTGTCTGGTAATATGTTTCAGCACCAATTTCAAATAATTTTTGTGATAGAAAGAATGCATTTGTATTTAAAGTACTTCCTGTTGTAATTTCTGTACCTATAGTTATGATTTCTGCTATCATTAATCCATCTCCTATTATATATCTTTCATATTTAAAACTTGTATATTTTTATAAATATAATCCACTCCAGACAAAACAGTAAATATCAGTGCTAAATAAAGCATAATCATATCTACCGGTATATTTCCAAATGGAAAATTGTTAAATAATATAAGAATTATTGCCAAAAGCTGAGTTATAGTTTTAAATTTTCCTAAGGAGCTTGCTGCAATTGTAATTCCATCAGAAGCAGCCAAAATTCTAAAACCTGTAATTGTAAATTCCCTAGCTATTATTACTACAACTATCCATCCCGGTATCTTGCCAAGATCAACTAATGAAATCAGTGCCGCTGATACCAGTACCTTATCTGCTAAGGGATCAACAAACTTTCCGAAATTAGTGACTAAATTTCTACTTCTTGCTAAATATCCATCTAAAGTATCCGTTAGTGAAGCAAAAATAAAGATGACGCCTGCGATTAATTGACTATTATTTATATCCGAATATAGTACTATCATAAAAATTGGTACTAAAAACACCCTAAACAAAGTAATCTTATTTGCTATATTCATATTAATTCTCCCATCAAATAAATTTTAAAACCTACAAAATTATTTATCATTAACTTCTAAATCCTCTGGAGTGACAAGGACCTTTCTTGGCTTACTCCCTTCAAATCCCCCAATAATACCTCTAACTTCCATTTCATCAACAATTCTTGCTGCCCTTGCATATCCTATTTTTAAACGTCTTTGTAAAAGTGAAATTGATGCTTGTCCTTCACCTACAACCAACTGTATAGCATCAGGTAATAATTCATCACTATCATCTAATTCAATCTCCATAGACGTCTGTACTATTTCAATTACGTCATCATCATATTCCACTTGGTTATTTTTCTTTAGAAAATCAACAACCGATTCTACTTCTTGATCACTTACAAATGATCCCTGTACCCTTAAGGGTTTAGAGTAAAAAGAAGGATAGAATAACATATCCCCTTTACCTAGTAATTTTTCAGCACCAGACATGTCTAATATGGTCCTCGAATCAACTTGAGACGATACAGCAAATGAAATCCTTGAAGGTATATTTGCTTTAATTGTTCCAGTAATCACGTCCACAGATGGCCTTTGAGTGGCCACTATCAAATATATTCCTGCAGCTCTAGCCATTTGGGCCAATCTACAAATATAATCTTCTATTTCCTGTGCGGCAACCATCATTAAGTCAGCTAGCTCATCAATAATAATAACTATAGAAGGAAGTTTTTCTAATTTGTTATCTTCTTGTTTTTTATTATACGAAGTCATATCCCTTACACTACTTTGAGCAAACAGTTTATATCTTTTTTCCATTTCATCTACAGCCCAATTAAGAGCAAAAGCAGCTTTTTTGGGATCAGTAACAACCGGTATAAGTAAATGTGGAATATTATTATATATACTTAACTCTACAACTTTAGGATCTATAAGCATCAATTTTACATCTTCTGGAGATGATTTATAGATTATACTCATAATTATTGTATTAATACACACACTTTTACCAGAACCAGTAGCACCGGCAATAAGTAGATGTGGCATTTTGTCAATAGATGACACAATTGGTTTTCCACTTACATCCTTGCCAAGAACCAGAGGAATATTAGAGTCAATTCCCGTATATTCTTCAGATAACAGCATTTCTTTTAGCATTACACTATCTTTAGTCCTGTTTGGTACCTCTATACCAACAGCAGCTTTTCCAGGGATAGGAGCTTCTATCCTAATATCTGAGGATGCAAGGCTTAAAGCGATATTATCAGATAAACCAACAATTCTACTTAACTTGATTCCAGGTGAAGGTGATAATTCATAACAGGTAATAGTAGGACCCTTATTAATCTGGGTAATTGTAGCATCAATACCGAAGTTTTTCATAGTTTCTTCAATAATCTTTGCATTATTTATTATTTCTTTCTTCTCACCATCATCTTTTTTGTGTTGATTATCATTAAGTAAGCCTAAAGATGGAACAGTATATATATAGTTTTCCGTTTTAGAATTTGTAATAGCTATTTCTTCCTCTACAGTTTTAGTAGGACTAATTGTAGTGTTATTTACTTGCTCTTTCACTTTATTATTGCTATTGTAATCTAAAATACGAATTTCTTCTGGTTCTAATTCAAGCTGTTCCTGAGCACTTTTAACCTTAGTTTTTTTAGTGATTGTTTTCTTAACAGGTGCAGTCTTTTTATTAGTTCTTAATTTATTACTTAGACTAATACCTTTTATAATATCTTTTATTTTGACATTGGTAAAAATAAGAGTGGATATGATAAATACTGAAAATATAACTATGTATCCTCCAATTTTACCGAATAACTTATAAAAAAAGAATCCTAAAAAAGAACCAATAATTCCTCCACCTTAATTTGATAAAGAGAGAGCATTTGCTATTTTCATTCGGTCAAGAAATCCTCTAACTTCAATATTTCTGCCATCTAGGAATATTAATATAGATACAAGAATGACAAGTATTATAACAGATTTCTCTAACTCCTTATTATTGAATCTATCCATAATAAATATAATACCAACACCAATTAATACTAATGGAAAGAAGTATCCACCAAATCCCATTAGTAAAAAAGTGACTCCTCTTAAAAGAGAACCTATTAAACCCATTTGAAAACTAAATAGGCTTATCATCCAAATAATACCCACAGCAACAATAACACTACCAATTATGTCTTTATTAAATTGTTTTATAGTTGTCTTTTTTCTTTTTTTCTTTGATTGTGTTTTATTCATAACTACCTCTCCAACAATAAGAGAAGACCGCCCCCTTTGACCTTTCCTTATGTTATTATAGCATAATTAATATGCTTATTCTATTTTTTCTTTATTATTCATCATATCATTGAGTTTTTTTAGAGCCTTTGATAACCCACCTACTTCGTTAATTAATCCATTTTTTACTGCTTCTTCTCCAACAAGTATAGTACCTACATCATTAGCCAATTCATCGGTTGAATTCATCAAATTAAAAAAATCCTCTGAACTAATATTGGATGTTCTGATTACAAAGTTATTAATTCTTTGCTGCATCTTTTGAAAATATCTAAATGTTTGAGCGACACCTATAACCAAACCTGTGGTCCTTATTGGATGTATAGTCATAGTTGCTGTAGGAACAATAAAAGAATAATCTGTAGAAGTTGCTAAAGGAACTCCTATACTATGTCCACCGCCAAGAACTATAGAGACAGTTGGTTTATCGATACTATTTATCATTTCAGCTAATGCCAAACCTGCTTCAACATCACCGCCAACAGTATTCAAAATAATAAATACGCCTTCTATTTTAGGATCAATTTGTGCACCAATTAATAGAGGTATTATATGTTCATATTTTGTTGATTTTTTATCTGACCCTGCCATTGTATGGCCTTCGATTTCTCCAATAATAGAGATAAACTGAATGTTACTCTTGAAGTCTTTAATCTCTGGTACACCAAATTGTTTTATTGATTCTTCCTTATCAACTTTTGGTTCTTCTTTATCATTCATAGTGTTTTCCTCCAAATTTATATTCATAGTATATCATTTACCATAAAAAAATTTTTATGTAAAATAATAGCCATATATATTTTTTGGAACAAAAAAGAAAAACATTAGGATAATGTTTTTCTAACAAATCAATAAAAATTAATTATCAAGCTCAACAATAATCATATCATAACCTATCTTTCTAATAGCTGACCAAGGAATTTCCATTCCATTGCTTTCTAAACCTAGGAGTTTAAAGCTTAGTTTTCTCTCAGGTGCTATTAAAGATATTATTTTACCGGTCTCTTTATCAAAGATTATATCTGCATCATTTAATAGACCAAGCCTACCTCCATTGTTTAAATTAACTATTTCCTTATCTCCCAGTTCACTAAGTCTCATATAATCACCCCATGTACTTTTATTTAATTATATGAAAAAAATAAATTAATATGACTTATCAATTATGATAACATCTAATATGAGTATAATCTATACACCTGTATGTCCGAATCCACCCTCACCTCTTGTAGTTTCTTCAAGATATTCAACCGGTTCAAATTTAATAGTTTCGTACTTTGATAAAACAAATTGAGCTATCCTATCACCATTGTTAATTAAAAAGGGTTCATCTCCTAGGTTGATAAGTATTACTTTTATTTCTCCTCTATAATCGCTATCTATAGTTCCAATACCATTAGCTAATGTTATCCCATGTTTTAACGCTAGTCCACTTCTTCCTCTTATTTGACCCTCATATCCCACTGGTATGGATATATAAAGCCCTGTAGGTATAAGGACTCGACTAAATGGTTTTAACACTATTGGAGACGAAACGTAGGCTTGTAAATCAATACCAGCAGACCCACTTGTCTCGTATTCAGGAAGCGGAAACTCACTTTTGTTTATTACTTTAATCTTCATTAGTTCACCTCATCTATAATAATTATTATCTTATTACATTACATCACTTATTGTACCAATTCTATATCCTTTTTGAAATAGATTATTGATAATTTCAGGTAGAGCCTTATTAGTCTCACCAGTTGGGTGCATTAAAACTATGGCTGAATCATGGATTTTCTCTACAACTCTATTAACGATAATATCCTTGTAACTATCCTTTCTCCAATCAATTGTATCTACACTCCAAAGTATGGTTTTATAGCCTAGATCATCTGCAGCTTTAATAGTAGATTCATTAAATGCACCAGATGGTGGTGAGAAATATTTAGGACTTTCATTTATTATATCTTCAATAATTTTATGAGCAGTATCTATTTCACTATAATTTGTATTGTAATCTAATTTATCATAATCTAAATGCCTATATCCATGATTACCAATTTCATGACCCGCATTATAAATCTTTAATAAAATATCTGAATTGTTTTCTGCCCATCTACCAGTCGGGAAGAAAGTGATTTTAATCTCATTATCCTTAAAAATATTTAGCATTTCATCAATATATTCATTTCCCCAATCAATATTACAAGCCAATGCAACAATCTTTTCTTCTTTTGTTCCTTGATAGTAAATATCTGAATTAAATACATCAATTGTTCTTGAATAGTTCCAAATCGTTCCAAATAATATAATGACAACTAAAATAATTGTAAAAATAATATATAATGTTTTTTTACTAATGATAAAAAATTTCATATAATCCCTCCTATTATTTATGCATTCATTTATACATTAATATATATTCAGGATTAAATAATATATACAAAAAACTAAAACATGAACCATAATGGTTCATGCATTTGTTACTACTTATTCACTTTTTGGTGGCTCATCTGGCAATAAGATCTTTCTATTAAGATTTATTCTTCCTTGGTTATCGATTTCAGTAACCTTAACCATTACCTCATCTCCAACTTTTAGAACATCCTCAACCTTATTGACTCTTTCCTTAGCGATGTTAGATATATGAAGTAATCCTTCTTTGCCATTTAAGATTTCTAAGAAGGCACCAAAGTTTGTAACCTTAGTTACTTTACCTAAATAAATTTCTCCTACATCTACTTCTTTAACTATATCTTCTATCATTTTAAGGGCTTTATTACCACTATCTGCATTCTCAGCTGCTATTGCTACTCTTCCATCATCATCAATATCAATCTTTACGCCTGTTTCATCAATAATCTTATTGATTACCTTACCACCAGGTCCAATGACCTCTCGGATTTTATCTGGGTGGATATTCATTGTGAATATTTTAGGAGCATATGGTGAAAGTTCTTCTCTTGGTTCACTTATAGTTTCTTCCATCTTTGAGAGAATGTGTAATCTACCAATTCTAGCTCTTTCTAAAGCTTCTTCAAGAATGTCTCTATCTATACCACCAATTTTAATATCCATTTGAATAGCCGTAATACCTTCTCTGGTACCGGCAACCTTAAAGTCCATATCACCTAAATGGTCTTCCATTCCTTGTATATCAGATAGTATAGCAACTTTATCATCTTCTTTGATCAATCCCATTGCTATACCAGCTACAGATGCTTTAATTGGCACTCCGGCATCTAGTAGTGATAACGTACTACCACAAACACTTGCTTGTGAGGACGATCCATTAGAACTTAATACTTCTGATACTAAACGAATTGTATAAGGAAACTCTTCGGCAGATGGAATAACCGGCTCTAAAGCCCTTTCTGCTAAAGCCCCATGACCAATTTCTCTTCTACCAGGTCCTCTAATAGGTCTAGTATCACCAACAGAATATGGTGGGAAGTTATAATGGTGCATGTATCTCTTTGATTCTTCTTCGCCTAGTCCATCTATAATTTGAACATCAGATGACGCTCCCAATGTGGCAACAGTTAGTACTTGAGTTTGGCCTCTAGTAAATAGTCCTGATCCATGGGTTCTAGGTAGTATGCCTACTTCAGATGTAATTTTTCTAATTTCATTAGGTTTCCTATTATCAGGTCTTACATCTTCTAATATAAGTCTTCTGACTTCTCTTTTGATTATATTTTCTATTACCTCTTTAATATCCTTTTCATTTTCAGGATATTCAGCCAAGAATGTCTCAAGGATTTCGCTACTTACTTCATCAATGTTATTTTGTCTCTCTACCTTTTCAACAGTATTAAAAGCCTTAATTAATTTTTCAGTACCATATTCAACAATCTTTGCTTCTAAGGTTTCTTCAGGTTTAAACACCTTAAACTCTTGTTTTTCTTTGCCTACCTCATCTGTAATACCTTCTATAAACTCACATATTTTTTTGATTTCTTCATGTGCAGTTAGAATTCCATCAAGTATGGTTTCCTCTGGTATTATATTTGCACCAGCTTCAACCATCATAATTGCTTCTTTAGTTCCTGATACGGTAAGATCTAATTGAGATTTTTCTCTTTCTTGACTGTTTGGATTAATAACAAACTTACCATCTATTAAACCTACACTAACAGCTCCAGTTGGCCCTGAAAATGGAATATCTGAAATTGATAATGCAATAGATGATCCAATCATAGATGCAATTTCTGGTGAGTAATCTTGATCTACAGAAAGAACTGTAGCAATCACTTGAACGTCATTTCTATATCCATCTGGAAATAAAGGTCTAATAGGTCTGTCAATTAATCTTGAGGTTAGTATAGCCTTTTCGCTAGCCCTACCCTCTCTTTTAATGAAACCACCAGGTATTTTACCTACTGAATATAGTTTTTCCTCATAATCAACACTTAATGGGAAAAAATCAATACCATCTCTTGGTTCTTTTGAGGAAGTAGCTGTTACTAGAACCACAGTATCTCCATATCGTACAATACAAGCTCCACCTGCTTGTTCTGCAACTTTTCCTATGGAAACAATAAGTTCTTTTCCTGCTAATTCGAATTGGAACTTTTTCTCCATGTAATACCTCCTTTTCTTTTGATTTATACTACTAGTTTATGCATTTATATATTTAATACACAAAATAGAGCGGGATTCCCCGCTCTTATTAACTTAACCTCTTATTTTTAATCTAGCAATCAATGAACGATATCTTTCAATATCATTGTCTTGTAAATATCTTAAAAGTCCTCTTCTTTGACCTACCATTTTTAATAAACCTCTTCTTGAATGATGGTCTTTTTTGTGTTCTTTAAGATGCTCATTTAGTGAATTAATTCTGTAAGTTAATAATGCAACTTGTACTTCCGGTGAACCAGTATCACCTTCGTGTAATTTGTACTCGTTAATAATTTGATCTTTAATTTCTTTTGTTAGCATTTTGCTACACCTCCATAATTTTTTATACACCTAAAGCTTAGTAAAACGCCGAGGTAACGAAAAACTTAGCAATAGGTAATCATTTATAAAATTTATATTATCATACTTCTATCTAAAAGTAAATATTAATGTCGTGATATTACAGTTTTTATATCATTATCAATCTGATTTATTAAATCATCAAGTTTATCAAATTTAATCTCTTCCCTAAGATACTCAATAAAGTCTACATGTATAATCTGATCATATATTTTATCTTCAAAATCGATAATATGGCATTCAATCTTTACATTATCATTATTAAAAGTAGGATTATAACCAACACTAGTTGCACTTAAATATGTTCTATCATCGATTATTGTCTTTGTTCTATATACACCATATTTAGGAATTGTGTAGTTATCCATTAGTTCAAGGTTAGCAGTTGGAAAACCCAAAGTTCTTCCTATTTTATTACCAGATATAACTTTTCCAGTAAGTTGATAATTTCTATCTAACATAATATTAGCTAACTCTAAATTGCCTTCTAAAATTAATTCTCTTATCTTTGTACTACTTACTATTACGTCATCAATATATATAGGTTCTAGAACTATTACTTTAAATCCATATTTGATACCTAATTCTTTTAAAACTTCAACATCAGCAGATGCTTTATGACCAAATCTATAATCAAAACCTACAACCACAAGTTTAGTATTAAGTTTATCTACTAAAATATTCTTTACAAATTCCTCAGGTTGTAATCTCATTAAATTTTCATCAAAGTTTATTCTATATATAATTTCTACACCTAAATTTTTAACAAGTCGTTCCTTTTGAATATTTGACGTTATACACATAGGAGCTTCGCCACTAGTAACCATCTTAGTATGATTATCAAACAATAGTATTGACGGTTTTAAACTTAAATTCTTAGCATTTTCTACCATATTCAAAATAAGTTTTTTATGTCCAATATGCACACCATCGAAATTCCCTAAGGCAATAGCTGTTTCAAATCTATCCTCATTGTAATTCTCTAACTTTATGTTTTCCATCTTATCACCCTAAATAAATACTTTGTCCATCTTTATAAATTCTTGATGGCTTTTAATTATAATTTTACCTATTCCAATGAATTTATTATCACAGTAAACTCTATAGTTATCATTCAAATTTGTATTCATGGATTCAACTGGTACTATTACACCATTTATAATCTTATCATAAAAACTCTTATGAATTTCAATTTTATCTAAACTGTCTAAGGCCATATCAATAGGCATAATCAAACTATGAATTTCATCAATACTAAGGTTATTAAGGTATTCCATAGTTAAAGAATTTTTGATATTGAATTGCCCAACGCCAACCCTTTTCAAATCAGACATATGTCCATAAGTTTTTAAATCTCTACCTATATCATTACATAAAGTTCTTATATATGTTCCTCTTGAACATTTAGTATAAAAGCTTATTCTTTTATTATCCTCTATTTTTAGAATCTTAAGTTCATAAATATTGATATCCCTTGGTTTTCTCTCGACCACTTTGCCTTCTCTAGCAAGTTCATAGAGTTTTTTACCATTATGTCTAACAGCAGAATACATTGGCGGTATTTGAGAAGATTCACCTTTGAATTTATCAAATGAATTTATTATATCTTCTTCCCTAACCCTTAGGTCAGAGGAAAATAGTACTTTACCACTACTGTCTTGAGTATCTGTTTCTGAACCCAATGTTAGACATCCAACATACTCTTTATCTGCATTCAGTAAATACTCAGAAACCCTTGTACCTTTTCCAATACAAATAGGTAATACACCCGTTGCATCGGGATCAAGGGTTCCAGTATGTCCAATTTTCTTCATTTTTAATAATCGTCTAAAATAGTAGACTGCATCATGTGATGTCATGCCTTTAGGTTTATTAAAATTAATTATGCCGTTCATGTAGTCACCTTATCTTCTTAATGATCTCTTCAACTATTAAGGATTCAGCAGAATTTAAATCTGAATTAATAGTACATCCAGCAGCACGAATATGTCCACCACCATTAAATACTCCACATATAGAGGCTACATCTACATATTCCTTACTCCTTAAGCTGACCTTTACTTCCTTTTCACTAATTTCCTTTAAAATACAGGAGACTTCTACTGGACCTATACCCCTGATAAAGGAAACTATTCCCTCAGTATCATCTAATGTTGTGTTGGTTTCAGTTAGAATATCTTGACTTATTTTAGCAATGGCTATTTTATTATTTGAGTAAGTTTTTAAACCACCTAAAGTTTTAATAAAAAGTTTCGTTCTTTCAATGCTAGAACTTTCATAAATATTTATATTTACTTCTTTAATGTCGGCCCCAGCATCCAATAATTCCGCAGCTATTCTGTGTGTATCACTACTTACATTATCATAACTAAACTTACCTGTATCTGTATTTATGGCAGTATATATATTGGTTGCTATATCTTTATCTATTTTTATATTAAGTCTCTTAATAAAATAGTATATCAATTCACCAGTTGCGCTCGCCTTTGGATTTACAATATTTATATGGCCAAATTTAGTATTTGAAATATGGTGATCAATATTTATAACCTTATTTGTTGTCTTTATTAAATCCTTGTTTTTACCCAATCTATCAACATCACTTGAATCAACAGCAATAAATAAATCAATGGGTCCCATACTTTCATTATAATCCTGTATTAGTTCAGAACCTGGTAAAAATTTGAAATCATTAGGTATACCATCAGTACTTAAGACAAATACCTCTTTATCAATTTTCTTCAAAGCTAAAGCTAAGGATAAACTAGATCCAATATTGTCACCATCAGGATTTACATGGGAAGCAATAAATATTTTAGTGCTTTTATTTATAATATCTATTGCTTCATCCATATATTCAAATAACAAATTATTCATCTTCATTACCTCTATGCCCTTGATTTTGTTTGTTTATCTCATCAATCAATTTAGCCATGTGCATTGCATTTTCAATTGACTCATCAAGATGGAATTTAGGTTCTGGAACATGTCTTAAATCTACTCTATTACCAATTTCTTTTCTAATAAAACCTTTAGCGCTTTCTAATCCTAATATCGTATTTTCTTTTTCAAGGTCATCACCCAATACAGAAATATATATATTAGCAAAGCTTAAATCTCTTGTTACCTCAACACTTGTAATAGTAGCCATATGGTTTATCCTAGGATCTTTTAATCCGTTGAATAAAAGATTTGATACTACTTTTCTAATTTCTTCAGAAATTCTATTAATCCTCTTGTTATTCATAAGACTATACCTCTATCTTTCTACTTCTTTTAATATATAGGCCTCAATCATGTCGCCTTCTTTGATATCGTTATAATTTTCTAATCCTAATCCTGCCTCATATCCAGATGCAACTTCTCTAGCATCATCTTTAAATCTCTTAAGTGATGATACAGATCCTTCGAATATAACAATATCGTCTCTTAATAATCTCACTTTGCCGTTTCTCGCTATTTTACCGTTTAATACATAGATTCCTGCTATAGTTGAATTATTAGGAAGTCTAAATGTTTGTCTTACTTGAGCCCTGCCCAATACTTCTTCGACTATTGTAGGTGCAAGCATACCTTTTACAGCTGCTTGAATATCTTCGATAGCTTCATAGATAACTCTGTAAGTTCTAACATCTACTTGCTCTCTTTTTGATGTTTCAATTGCATTTAAGTTAGGTCTAACATTAAAACCAATAACAATTGCATTAGAAGCAGAAGCTAACATGATATCATTTTCTGTGATACCACCAACACCACCATGGATAATATTGATCTTTACTTCTTCATGATCTAATTTAGCAAGTGACTGAGACAATGCTTCCATAGAACCTCTAACATCGGCTTTGATAATTATATTTAAGTCTTTTATTTCACCTTCTTTGATTCTTTCAAATAGATCTTCAAGGGAGACTTTAGTTGATGTTGAAGATTTTAATTGCTCTTCTCTATTTAACTCTCTTTTCTTTTCTGCATATGCTCTAGCGGTCTTCTCATCGTCTACAGAAAATAGTAAGTCTCCAGCACTTGGCACCTCAGATAAACCTAATATAACAACAGGTGTAGATGGGCCAACTTTCTTTATTCTTTTACCTTTATCGTCAAGCATAGCTCTAATTCTACCACTAGCTGTTCCTGATACAACCATATCTCCAGCAGAAAGAGTACCTTTTTGAACTAATACAGTTGCAAGAGGTCCCTTACCTTTATCAAGTTGAGCCTCTATAATAGTACCAACAGCATTTCTGTTTGGATTTGCTTTTAGTTCTTGCATTTCAGCAACTAGTAGCACCATATCAAGTAATTCATCGATATTTTCTCTATTCTTTGCTGACACAGGTACAGTTATAGTATCTCCACCCCAGTCCTCAGGTAACAAATTATTTTCAACCAATTCTTGCTTTATTCTCTCAAGATTGGCTGTTGGCTTATCAATCTTATTTATTGCTACAATTATTGGTACATTGGCAGCTTTAGCGTGATTGATAGCTTCAATTGTTTGTGGCATTACACCGTCATCTGCAGCAACTACAAGAATTGCAATATCAGTAATACTTGCTCCTCTAGCCCTCATAGAAGTAAACGCCTCGTGACCTGGGGTATCCAAGAATACTACCTTTTTATCATTAACTTTAACTGCATATGCACCTATATGCTGAGTGATTCCTCCAGCTTCACCAGAAGTTACATGAGTTTCCCTTATGGCATCCAAAAGAGATGTTTTACCATGATCCACATGACCCATAACAGTTACTACTGGTGGCCTTGTTATCAATTCTTTAGGATCGTCTTCAAAATCCAATTGGAATTCCTCAATAATTTCTTCCTCTATGTCCTCTGGCTCCATTAAGGTAGCAGTTACTCCAAATTCCTCTGCAATAAGTATGGCAGTATCTGCGTCAATTTCTTGATTTTGACTAGCCATAACTCCTAATCCTATTAATTTTGTAATTACTTGAGACAGATTTACATCTAATTTTTCTGCCAAATCTTTAACTATAATATTACCACTAATTTCTATATTAACCCCATCTTTCTTAGACTCATCATTAACTTCTTTGAAATCATTAGAATCTTTGTCATTTTTTATCTTTTTACTATCTTTTGCATTTTTTGATGATTTATGCTCTTTTTTAGGCTTTAAATCTTCTTCTAAATCATCTAAATCATCAATTATATCTTCATCAGATTCTTCACTGACTTCAAATAACTCCTTAATTAGTGCTGCGTCTTCCTTCTCAATGGAGCTCATATGACTAGCTATATCCATATCTAAGTCTTCAATTTTTGCCATTAAATCCTTACTAGTCATATTTAATTCTTTTGCTAATTCATAAACTCTAATTTTTGTCATATAATGACCCCCTATCCTATTTCAAGGTGTTCTCCTCCTGTTTAAGACCCCCAACAACCTTTTTTAGCTCTTCATAAATTGAATCCGTTATTTCAACTTCAAGACTTCTGGAAATCTTTTTAGATTTAATAGCTAATTCCAGGCATTCAATTGTAGGACAAATATATGCTCCTCTACCATTGATCTTACCAGTTAAATCCACCTTAACATCACCTTCTGCTGTTTTGACGGCTCTTATTAGTTCTTTTTTAGGTTTCCCTTCGCCACATGCTATACATTTCCTAATGGGTACTTTTCTTTTCTTCATATCAACCACCTCAATTATTCTCCATTTCCTCATATTGAGACTCAGATTTTATATCTATCTTCCAATTAGTTAATTTTGCAGCTAGTCTAGCATTTTGACCTTCTTTTCCAATTGCTAAGGATAATTGATAGTCGGGAACTACTACTAATGCCGATTTTTCTTTTTCATCAACTTCAACTTTAACTACTTTGGAAGGACTTAGGCTATTTGCTATAAAATCTCCCATATCTTTACTCCAAATAACAATATCAATTTTTTCATCATTAAGTTCATCCACAATAGCTTTTACTCTACTACCTTTAAATCCGACACATGCACCTAATGGATCAACATCTGGATCTTTAGAATAAACCGCAATCTTAGTTCTAGATCCTGCCTCTCTTGCTACAGAATATATTTCAACTATACCATTGTTGATTTCTGGCACTTCTAGTTCAAATAGTCTTTTTACAAGTCCAGGATGAGATCTTGATAAAGTTACTTGTGGACCCTTGGTAGTTTTCTTAACTTCAAGAATAAGTAGTTTTAGCCTGTCAGATTGTTCATATTCTTCTCCTTCAATCTGTTCAGTTGGTGGTAAAATGCCTTCTGTTTTTCCTAAATCAATAAATACATTATTCTTTGAAATTCTTTGAATCAAGCCTGTAATTATTTCATTTTCTCTATTGATAAATTCATCATAAATAACATCTCTTTCAGCATCTTTAATTCTTTGGATAACAACTTGTTTTGCAGTTTGTGCAGCGATTCTTCCAAAATCTTTTGGTGTTATCTCTATGGAGACAGTATCTCCTAATGTATATTTATCATCAACTTCTTTTGCTTCATCAAGAGTGATTTCTAAGTATTCATCTTCTACCTCTTCAACTACATCTTTAAGTGCAAAAACTTTAGTCTTACCTGTTTCTTTGTCCATTTCAACTATTACATTTTGTGCAGAGCCAAAGTTTTTCTTATAACTAGATATCAAAGCTGATTCCAAAGCTTCAAAAATAATTTCCTTTGATATCCCTTTTTCTTTTTCTATTTCATGAAGAGCTTGAATAAAATCTTCATTCAT
>JAAYGX010000176.1 GCA_012735585.1 Tissierella sp. | reverse complement strand
TGATTGCTAGAGATACACTAGAATTAGTTTCAAAATAGATAATTCTTGACAAATTAATATCACCTTTGTATAATAATGTGTGTTAGTTTAAGAGGTGAAAGTAAATTGAATATTAACCTAGTAAATTTTATGGAACTAGTTGATAAAGTATTACCCTTTGAAGGTGAGATTGCCACTGATGCTATCAATGAGTATATTGATGGGTTTAAGATAATTGATCCTATAAAATACAAAGGGCAAATATTCAAGATTAATGGATCATATTTAGTAAATGCAGATATAAGTTATAAGTATGAAACTAAATGCGACCGATGCTTTGAGACAACCATCAAGGAATTGACTACATCATTATCTGCAAAACTTAAAGACTATAGTGAACAGTATGAAGATAATGAAGATGAAAATGAAGATGTAATCTACTATAATAAGGGAAGTTTAGATTTAGAGGAGTATATCCTTATGGAAGTAGCTTCATCTTTACCCATGAAAACCTTATGCGACGAGACTTGTAAAGGCCTATGTCCTGGATGTGGTATAGACTTAAATAAAGAATCATGTACTTGTCAAGATGATTATATTGATCCAAGGTTTGAACAATTGAAGGATTTTTTTATAACGGAATAGGAGGTGTTTTTAATGGCAGTACCAAAACGTAAGACTTCTAAAGCAAGAAGAGATAAAAGAAGAGCTTCTTCTTATAGACTAAATAAAGCTTCTATAACAGAATGTCCACAATGTCATGAGCCAAAACTACCACATAGAGTGTGTAGATCATGTGGTTATTATAAAAACAGGGAAGTTATTGAAGTTGAGTAATTAATGAGAGATAGTGATAATATAATTGTCACTATCTTTGTTTTTATTATTGATTTTTATCTAGGTCTAATATATATTTAATATCAGTACACTTTTAAATTCCGTAGATAGGGGGAGTAAGATGAGAATTATTGTAGATGGTATGGGTGGAGATAATGCTCCTGTTGAGATTGTAAAGGGTGCTATTGATGCTTTAAATGAATACGATATTGATTTAATAATAGTAGGTAAAGAGGATTTGATAAATAAAGAGCTTGAAAAATATCAGTACCCAAAAGAAAAAGTTGAAGTTCTAAATGCCGATGATGTAATCACAAATGAGGATGATCCTGCTTTAGCTATTAGAAGAAAGAAAAACTCCTCTATGGTAGTTGGTTTGAAAGCTTTATCAGAGGAAAAAGGAGATGCTTTTGTATCTGCAGGAAGTACTGGTGCATTGTTAGCTGGAGGATTATTTATTGTTAAAAGGATAAAGGGGATAGATAGAGCTGCTTTATCAAGTGTTTATCCAACAACGAATGGACTTTCCTTATTAGTAGATGCAGGTGCAAATACTGATTCTAAAGCAGAGTACCTACAACAATTTGGTATAATGGGTTCCATCTATATGGAAAAAGTAATGGGAATCCAAAATCCCAAGGTAGGTTTAGCTAATGTTGGTACTGAAGAAGGCAAGGGTAATGGATTAACTAAGGCAGCATATGATTTGCTTAAAAACTCTAATATAAATTTTATTGGTAATATTGAGGGTAGGACTATGCCTTTAGGTGAGGCGGATGTCATAGTTGCTGATGGGTTTGTAGGAAATATGATATTGAAAGTAACAGAAGGTGTTGCAATATCCTTATTTTCTGAGCTTAAAAAGGTTTTTTATGAGAATACTAAGACTAAAATCGGAGCTTCCATGTTAAAACCAGGCCTTAAAGAATTAAAGAGGAAAACAGATTACACTGAATACGGTGGTGCACCATTATTAGGAACTAAAAAACCTATTATAAAGGCTCACGGTAGCTCTAATTCTTATGCTTATAAAAACGCTATTAATCAAGCCATAAGCTTTATTAATAATGATGTAATAAAAACAATTGAAGATAATATAAATAAATAATTTTATACTGGGAGGAAATAGTATTATGATATCAGAGAGAATAATTAGTTTAATTTGTGAACAATTTAATGTAGATGAGGATGATGTTAATTTAGAGACTTCTTTTAGAGATGATTTAAATGCCGACTCTTTAGACTTGGTTGAATTAGTAATGGCCTTGGAAGACGAATATGGTTTAGAGATTGAGGACGAAGATGTAGATAGCATTAAAACTGTCGGTGATGCTGCAAATTACATTAAAAACGTTTTAGGTGAAGATATCTAATAAGGGATTCTCCTTTATTAGATATACAGTGGGGTGTGTTAAAATGAATAAATCGAAAAGAGAAGTAAATGATCTAGTCTCTTTAGAACAAAATCTAAATAATAAGTTTAAAAATAAAGAACTACTTAATTTGGCAATGACACATAGTTCATATGCTAATGAACATAAGATGGGAATTGTAGAAAATAATGAAAGATTGGAGTTTCTTGGTGATGCAATATTAAGCCTTGTAGTTAGTCAATATCTATATAAGAAGTACCCAAATCACCCTGAAGGAGAATTGACAAAAATAAGAGCCAAGGTAGTATGTGAATCATCCTTAGCTTATGCAGCTAAAAAAATTGAGATAGGCAAATTTTTGCTACTAGGTAAAGGTGAAGAAGCTACTGGTGGGAGAGTTAGGGAATCGATATTAGCAGATGCAGCTGAAGCTATTGTTGGGGCTATTTATATGGATAGTGATTTTGAGACTACGAACTCAATACTATTATCTTATTTTGAATCAGATATTGTTCATGCTGTTGCAAAAGGGAATCTATTTATTGACTTTAAAACCGAACTTCAAGAGATTGTTCAGAAAAAAAGCAAGTCTACCATGGAATATGTGGTAGTTAAAGAAGAAGGGCCAGATCATAATAAAAGATTTTATATCGATGTTGTTGTGAATAATGAAAGTATAGGCACTGGAAGAGGAAGAAATAAAAAGGATGCTGAACAAATGGCCGCAAAAGAAGCGCTAATAAGACTAGGTGTTGTCCATGAGTAAACCTTATATAATACCTATTTTTGTTCCCCATTATGGATGTCCCCATGATTGTATTTTTTGTAATCAAAAAAAAATAACCAATGTATCAACAACTACCACCCCCGGGGATGTTGAAAATATTATTGAAGAATATCTTACCTATTTTTGGAAAGATAGAGTTGTTGAGGTTGCTTTTTATGGTGGTAGTTTTACAGCTATAGATATTGAAGTCCAAAGCCGACTTTTGGAAGTACCATATAGATATAAAGAAAATGGGATCATTCAAGAAATAAGACTTTCTACTAGGCCTGATACTATAAATCATAAGATTTTAGAAAATCTTAAAAAATATAAAGTGGATACCATAGAGTTAGGCGTTCAATCCTTAGATTTAGATGTGTTAGAAGCTAGTGATAGAGGACATAGTGTAGAAGATGTTTATGGTTCTGTAAAACTGATAAAGGAATATGGTTTTAATTTAGGATTACAAATGATGGTTGGACTACCAGGTGATAATAAAAAGAAATCCATTTTAACGGCTATGGATTTTATAAAAATGAGTCCTGATATAGTGAGAATATATCCAACACTAGTAATAAAGGATACCTACCTTGCTACATTATATGAAAAAAAAGAATATAAGCCATTAACTGTAGAGGAAGCTGTAGACATTTGTACTATACTTCTTATTTTATTCTACCTGGAAAATATAAATGTAATAAGAGTGGGGCTACAACCTACAGATAATATTCAAATGGGAATGGACGTAGTTTCTGGGCCTTTTCATCCAGCTTTTCGACAACTAGTAGAGGCTAATATCTATAAAGTCGCCTTAGAGGAATATATAATAAATAATGGATATGATACTAATGGGAAAACTCTTATAATCACTGCCAATAGTTCTATGATATCTAGTATATCAGGACAAAAATCAGCTAATATAAACTATTTAAAGGAAAAATTTGGTTTTAACAAAATTAAAATTTATTCAGATGTTATGAACAAGGATAAAATTACATTTTCAATAGATGAAGTAATAGATACTTTAGATTTAAAATTATGGATGAAGAAATATATTGCAAATTTCCAGGGGATAAATTAACTTTTGTTGAGAGGTGTTTGATTTGTACTTAAAGAAAATAGAAATACAGGGGTTTAAATCCTTTGCTGATAGGACAACAATTGAATTTAAAGACGATATAACTGCGATTGTTGGACCTAATGGAAGTGGTAAAAGTAACATTTCTGACGCTATAAGATGGGTATTAGGTGAACAAAGTGTTAAAAGCCTAAGGGGAAGTAAAATGGAGGATGTAATCTTTTCTGGCACTGATAAAAGACGTGCCTTAGGATTTGCTGAGGTTACTATCTTCTTTGATAATACAGATAATTCAATACCTGTTGATTTTAGCGAAGTAGCTGTAACTAGAAGAATGTTTAGATCTGGTGAAAGTGAATACTACATAAATAAATCTTCTACTAGGCTGAAAGATATACGCAGCTTGTTTATGGATACTGGAATTGGTAAGGACGGTTATTCTATAATTGGACAAGGCCGTATTGATGAAGTCCTAAGCAATAAACCGGAAGATAGAAGAAATATATTTGAAGAAGCTGCAGGTATTAATAAATATAAGACTAAAAAAGAAGAGACAGAAAGAAAACTTAGTAGAACCCAAGAAAATTTAATTAGAATAAAAGATTTAATTTCTGAAATAAAAAGCCAATATGATAGTCTGGAAAATGATTCTAAAAAAGCTTTGGAATTCGTTGAGTTATACGAAGAATTGAAAGAGCTTGATGTTAATCTTTGTATTAGAGAAATCAATAAACTTAAAATTCAAATGGGAGAATTAAATACTGAGATTGAACTTGATACTAATGAAATAGAGAATCTAAGTCTACAAAGAGTAGATTTAGATAATAGATTCAGTGCATTAAAAGAAAATATTAAATTGATTGAAGAAAAACATGAGCTATATAGAAATAATAAAATTGAATTGATTCAATCAATAGAAAACTATAAGAGTCAAATAAACCTTATTAGTGAAAAGAAAAAATTCTATACAAGAGATATAGATAGATATAATAAAGAATTAGAACTATTAAATAATAATATAGAGAACTTGGATAATGAATTATTATCTTTTGAGGATGAATTACATAAGACTAAAGAAGAGTATTCAAAAATATATGAAATTTATATAAACCAGAAAGAAGAGTTCCTTTCTATAGAAGATGTTCTCAAAGAAAAAGAATCTAGCCTTGAAAAAGAAAAGGAGCTAGTCATAGATCTTTACAATAAGATTTCTGACAAGAAAAGCCTACTAAATGGCATTGATTCATTTCAAGAGAATATTGATAAAAGATTGACTCAATTAAATAAAGAAAATCAACGTATCAATACTGATAAAATATCAAATGAGGAATATTTAAGTAATTTAATTAAGGAAGAGTCAAACTTAAAGGATAAACTCACTGAACTTAATTCTAATAAGGAAACTATTGAATCTTCTAAGAAAGAGCTAAATGAGGCCCACAATGAAACTATAAATAATATTAGAGAAATCGAAATTAAGCTACAAGGATTCGTATCCAGTTATAAATTATATAAAAATATGGAAGAGGGATATGAAGGATACTATAAAAGCGTAAAGAATTTACTTCAGTCTATTAAAAGTAACAGAGTAAATAGAACTGGATTTGAGGGAGTTGTGGCTGACTTACTAAAGGTTGATTCTGTGTATGAAAAAGCTATAGATATTAGTTTGGGATCAAATCTTCAAAATATTGTGGTTGGAGATGAATCTATAGCAAAGAACATGATAAATTTCTTAAAGAAAAACAATCTAGGGAGAGTAACATTTCTTCCCTTAAGTGTTATAAAAGGCAAAACTTTGAATTTAGATTTAAGTAAACTAAAGGAATTTGGGGTCATAGGCCTTGCACATGAGTTAATTGAATATGATCAAAAATATAAAAATATATTTGAGTCCTTACTAGGTAGAACTATAATTGTTGATCATATTGATAATGGTATAAAATTAGCAAATAAATTCAATCATATCCATAGAATAGTAACTCTAGACGGTGATGTACTTAATCCAGGCGGATCCTTATCAGGTGGAAGCTATAGTAATAATGCAATCAGTATTATTACCAGGAAGAACAGAATTGCCGATTTAGAAAAAGAAATTCAAGAGCTAAACATTCTACATAAAAATTTACAAGAAAAGAAAATAAGTATTGTCAAAGACATTGAAAACAATGAAAGTATATCAATTGGCCTAATGGCGGAGATAAAAGAGCTAGAGATAAATTTACTTAAAAATAATAATGACAAAAACTCAAATATTAGGGATATTGAAAGGTTGGATAAGGAAATAATAAGAGTTCGTAATGAAATTTTATCATTAGAAAATGAAACTAAGGATTACCTTGTGAGAAGGACTGAATATGAGAAATCAATAATTGAGTTAGAAGACAATGTGAGCTTCATCAATAATAAAATTAAAGAAATGAACGAAGGTTTGAGTCAAGAAAAAATCCTTAAAGAGGAGAAAAGTAAAGAATTAACCGATCATCAAATTCATCTAAATCAAATTGAAAATAAACTAAATAATCTAAAGGGTAATTCCATAAGTAAGACTGAGGAAAAAGAAGAAAAACTTTTATTGATAGAAGAAATGAAAAGTAATTTAAATTCAACCATAAATGAAATTGAGAAATTGAAAAATAGTGGTATTGAATTAAACGAAAAAATAGAAAAAATCTCCAAAGAACATGAAGAGATCACTATTAAGCTTGAAGAATCTTCAAAGGATAAAGAAATATTGATGAATGATTTCTATAAAGAGCAGGAAGACCTAAAGACAATTAACGACAGGTTAATGGTTTTGGAGAAGCAGAAAAATAAAAGGGAATTAAAACATTCTAAATTTGACTTACAAATAGAGAATTTCAATAATAGATTACTAAATGACTATGAGCTTAGCTATGAAATGGCTTTGGAACTTGAAATTGTTTCTGAAGATGTAATAATCCCAGGGAATAAGATTGTAGAGTTAAAAGAGAAGATTAAATCTCTAGGTAATGTCAATGTAGGAGCTATTGAAGAATTTAAAAGTGTAAAGGAAAGATTGGAATTTATAAATAAACAATATGAGGACCTTACGAAGAGTAGAGAAAATCTTGAAAAATTAATTCAGGAAATGGAAAATACTATGAGAGAACAATTTTTGATTTCCTTTAAAGAAATTAATGAGAATTTTTCTAAGGTGTTTGGTGCACTCTTCAATGGAGGAAAAGCTACTTTAGAATTGGATATTGAAGACGATATATTAAAGTCCGGTATAGAGATAAAGGTTCAACCCCCTGGAAAAAGACTTCAAAATCTTAATCTATTATCAGGTGGGGAGAGATCTTTAACTGCAGTGGCACTATTGTTTGCTATATTAGAAACTAGACCTTCACCTTTCTGTATTTTAGATGAAATTGATGCTGCTTTAGATGAGGCAAATATAAGTAGATACACTAGTTATTTAAAGAAATTCAGCGACAAAACCCAGTTTATTTTGATAACCCATAGAAAGACTACCATGGAGATATCTGATATATTATATGGTGTTACAATGGCTGAAGAAGGAGTTAGTAGATTAATATCTGTAAAAATAAAGGACTATATTGATGAATTAGTTGGCTAGGAGGATTACTATGTTAAATTGGTTTAAGAGGAAGAAAAAGAACAAGGAAGA
>JAAYGX010000175.1 GCA_012735585.1 Tissierella sp. | reverse complement strand
GTGCAGAGCCAAAGTTTTTCTTATAACTAGATATCAAAGCTGATTCCAAAGCTTCAAAAATAATTTCCTTTGATATCCCTTTTTCTTTTTCTATTTCATGAAGAGCTTGAATAAAATCTTCATTCATTTAATAACCTCCTAAAATTTAATTGCTAATCGAACAATAGAGATAATTTCCTTTGGTAAAGAAATTGTTTTACCTTGGCTATCTTCAATAATGATTTCATCATCATTAAGATCTACTAATACACCTTCATAATTCTTCATATTGTCTAAAGGTTTGTATAGTCTAATCTCAACATCCTTGTTTAGGTTCCTTTTTAAGTCCTTATCAGTTTTTAAAGGTCTGTCTAATCCTGGAGATGATACCTCTAGATAATAGGCTTCCTTAATAGGGTCTTTTTCATCTAGCATGGTACTTAATTGATCACTCATCTTTTCACAATCATCAGTAGATACACCACCTACTTTATCGATATATACCCTCAAAAAATAACTTCCGAACTCTTTAATATATTCCATATCAACTAATTCAAAACCTAGTTCATCGGCAATGGTTAGACACATTTGTTTTACAATTTTTAAGATTTCTCTTCGATTTGTTTTCTTATTATTTGTAGACTTATTATTCACTAATGTCACCTCCATAGATCATCTTTATATATTAATTTACTCTACTATAAATAAAGCAAGAGTGGGAAACCCCACTCTTTTTGCCAAAACCCTAATATTGTCAGGTTTATTATATCATGTGATATCAATAAAATCAAATACTAAAAAGGGTCAGTTGATTGCTTTCAGGTATGCCATCAAGACATCCATGATTTGTCAAAGCCTCAATTACTGTTTTCGTTACCTTGGCTCTACTTACTAAATCTTCAATGGAGATAAACTTGGAGATTTCCCTTTCTTCAACTATTTTCCTAGCTGCATTCTCTCCAACTCCATCCAATCCTTTTAAAGGTGGTAATATTCCATCTTCTCCGATAATAAATCGATCACTATGTGATTTATATAAATCAACATTTTGGAACTTAAATCCTCTAGCATACATTTCCCTAGCAACTTCTAATACATTCAGAAGGTTCCTTTCTTTAGCTGTTGCATCATTACCCAAAGATTCCAGTTCTTTAATACGACCATTTACAGCTTCTCTACCTTGCAATATCAATTGTGCATCAAAATCAGCTGCTTTAGTAGTAAAATATGTTGCGTAGAATGATTCTGGATGATGAACCTTAAAGTATGCTATTCTAAAGGACATCATTACATATGCTACAGCATGGGCTTTAGGAAACATGTATTTGATCTTGTTACATGAATCTATATACCATGAAGGCAAATCTAAAGAACGCATTTCTTTTTCGTCCTCTTCAGAAAGCCCTTTACCTTTTCTAACCTTTTCCATAATGAAGAAAGATTTTTTGTTATCTAACCCTGCATTTATTAAGTAAAGCATAATATCTTCCCTTGTTGATATTACCTCAGATATAGTAGCTTGTTTATTCTTAACTAAATCCTGGGCATTATTAATCCATACATCAGTACCATGAGATAGACCACTTATTCTTACTAAATCAGAAAATGTCTTAGGTTGTGTTTCAATCAGCATCTGTCTGACAAATTTAGTGCCAAATTCAGGGATACCTAATGTTCCAACTTTACAATCAATATCAGATTCACTTACACCTAGAGGTTCAGTACTGGTAAATAGTTTCATAGTACTCTCCTCATCCAAAGGAATGGTTGTAGGATTTATTCCGGTAATATCCTCTATCATTTTAATAATTGTAGGAACATCATGGCCTAATATATCTAGCTTTAGTATATTACTACTTATGGCATTATAGTCAAAATGTGTTGTAATAACTCCTGATTTTTTGTCATCAGCTGGGTATTGTATTGGGGTGAAATCATATATATCCTTATAGTGAGGAACAATCATAACACCACCAGGATGTTGACCTGAAGTTCTTTTTACGCCAGTGCATCCAAGAACCAGTCTATTAATTTCAGCAGAGTTAACATTAATTCCCTTTGATTCATGATACTTCTTTACAAAACCATAAGCAGTTTTCTCAGCAATAGTTCCAATAGTTCCAGCTCTAAATACATAACCTTCACCGAATAATTCTTCTGTATATTTGTGGGCAGTACTTTGATATTCTCCAGCAAAGTTTAAATCTATATCAGGCTCTTTGTCTCCTTCAAATCCTAAGAAAACTTCAAATGGTATATCCTGCCCATCTTTAACATAATCTGTACCACAATTTGGACATAATTTGTCTTGTAAATCTGAACCAGATGATATTGACCCATCTTCAAAGAATTCACTTGTTTTACAATTAGGACATACATAATGAGGCTTAAGAGGGTTAACTTCAGTGATACCAGCCATTGTAGCTGCAAATGAAGAACCTACTGACCCCCTTGAACCTACTAAATAGCCGTCTTCCAATGACTTCCAAACAAGTTTTTGTGCTATGATATACATGACTGCATATCCATTACTAATAATTGATGTAAGTTCTCTTTCAAGACGCTTTACGACAATCTCAGGTAGAGGATCACCGTATATTTCGTAGGCCTTATCATAACATATTCTTCTTAAATCTTCTTCAGAACCTTCAATGACAGGTGGGAAAGTCCCTTTTGGTATAGGATCTATGGACTCTATCATATTATTTACAAGTTTTGGATTTAATATGACAACTTCTCTAGCTTTTTCCTTCCCTAAATATTTAAATTCTCTTAACATTTCTTTAGTGGTCATAAAGTATAAAGGTGGCTGAATATCTGCATCCTGGAAACCTTGGCCAGCCATTAGAATTCTACGATAAACTTCATCTTCTGGATCTAAAAAATGAACATCTCCTGTTGCTACAACAGGTTTTTTATATTTTTGACCTAATTCATATATTTGTAAGTTAATATCTTCCAATTGTTTAGTATCTTTTACGATACCATTACGAACTAAATGCATATTATTTCCAATAGGTTGAATTTCTAAGTAATCATAGAATTTCACGATACTTCTTATTTCAGTATATGATTTCCCCTTTAGAATACCTTTATATAATTCACCTGCTTCACAAGCACTACCAATTATAAGTCCTTCTCTATATTGTTCAATTAAAGATTTAGATATTCTTGGTCTTCTATGGAAATGTTTCAAGTGGGACTCAGAGATAATTTTATATAGGTTTTTTAATCCAACTAAATTTTTGGCCAATATAATAATATGGAAGACTTCATCCTTCGAAATATCTTTATTTCCATTTAGACGATTAATATCATCAAAACTATTTACTCCCCTTGTTTTTAACATATCCATAGTTTTTAAAAATATATCCATAGTTGCAGTCGCATCGTCTACAGCCCTATGGTGATTTTCTAAGCTTACATCTAAGTATTTTGCAATAGTATCAAGCTTATGATTTTTTAAATCAGGAAAAACTACTCTTGCTAATTCTAATGTATCTAAAATAGGATTATATAATCCTAGGTTTACTAACTTTAGCTTCTCCCTAATGAAACCAACATCAAAAGTAGCATTATGAGCTACTAAAACTGTACCTTTTATAAACTCATTAAATTTAATGATTACTTTATCTATCGTCGGTTCATCCTTAACCATTTCATTAGTTATACCAGTTAAGTTTGTAATAAATTCAGGTATATCTCTTTCTGGATTTACCAATTGGCTAAATGTATCTATAACTTGTCCATTTTTAATTTTAATAGCACCAATTTCCGTGATTGCATCATTTATGGCTGATAAACCAGTAGTCTCTATATCAAATATTACATACTCATCATATTCCATATCAGGATTATAGTGTGTTACTATTTGTTTCTTATCATTGACTAAATATCCTTCAACACCATATATAATTTTTATACCAAGTTTTTTACCTATATCCATTGCATCAGGAAAAGATTGTACTATTCCATGATCAGTAATAGCTATAGCTTCATGACCCCATTTATGAGCTCTTTCAACTAGTTTCTTTACATCAGCAAGACCATCCATAGAACTCATTTTGCTATGAAGATGTAATTCAATTCTTTTTTCTTCTGAGCTATCCATTCTTTCCTCTTTATCTATTTTCTCCAAGGATTTAAGCATAATAGCAGTTGACTTTGCAAAAGTATCGTATATTACATCTCCTTCTAGCATAGCATAATCACCAATATTAATATTAGCTAAGAAAGAATCCGCTTTTTCATTATCCAAAAATGTTTTAACCAACATAGAATCAGATCTATCAGAAATATAAAAGGTAATGAGAGTTCTATTCCCCTTTATATCCCTAGTATCCATTTGGAATATTTCTCCTTTTATGGTAGCTGAACCGCTTTGCAAATCAACAGTATTTATTTTTACGGTCTCTGATCTTATAGATTTACCAAACACATAGTTTTTACTAGTGGATACTTTAGTATTTGATTTCTTAACTTCTTTATTTGAGTTAGATAAAATATTTTTAGAAATTAATATTTCTTCATTATATTTTTCTTCCCAAAAGGAATCTTCATCTAAATGATTTTCTTCTGAGCAATTTAATTCTAATTTTAGTCCAATTTCATAAAATATCTTATCCCTTAAATCGCCAACAAAACCATTATTATTAATTGAGTGCATTGCAATTGGATTTGGAATTGTTAAATTAAGAATAATATCATTCAGGTCAAATTTTAAACCCTCAATCCATGAAGTACTTGAGGGTATTTTGTCTTTAATAAATGTTTTTACATTGTCTATATAAGTTTTAAAAACAGTTTCTAAATTTAAATCTATATTATACCTAATGGTGATTTTCAATTCAAAATCACCAAAGTTACTTTTAAATAATTCATCTATATCTTTTGTTGTCTCTGTATCCAAAATATTATCAGACTCTAAAAATATATTCATTTCCATTGTATCTTTAACTATTTTAATTTTAAATATCTTAATATTAAATTCCCTAAGATAGTCATATTTCTTATCTCTAATCAATTCAGTTAAATATATAGTCTTCATCTAAGAACATACCCCCTATCCACAATGGGATATCTCATTATAGTTTTTCAATTTCTTTTATTAATTCGTCAAGAAGTACTTCTTCTTTGACTTTCCTTACTATTTCACCTTTTATAAAGATTAAACCTTCACCATTTCCACCAGCAATACCTATATCAGCCTCTCTAGCTTCACCAGGTCCATTTACAGGACATCCCATAATTGCTACTTTAATATGATTCTTGATACCTTCTAGTCGCTTCTCGGCCTCCTGAACTATCTCTATTAGATCAATCTTAGTTCTTCCACATGTAGGACATGATATAAGCTCTATACCCTCATTTAGAAGATTTAAAGACTTAAGTATCTCTCTACCAACCTTAACTTCTTCAACAGGATCACCTGTTAAAGAGATACGAATTGTATCACCTATGCCCATTGCAAGCAAAGTACCAATTCCTACAGATGATTTTATAGTTCCTTTCATCCCAGGGCCAGCTTCCGTAACCCCTAAGTGAAGTGGATAATCACTGACTTGGCTCATTTTTTCATAAGACTTAATAGTCAAAGGTACATTACTAGCTTTTAGGGATATTTTTATATCATGAAAGTCTAAATTTTCTAATAGATTTATCTGCTCAAGAGCACTTTCAACCATAGAATATTCATTTATACCATTAAATTTTTCTAAAAACTCTTTTTTAATTGATCCAGAATTAACACCAATTCAAATGGATAAATTCTTCTCTTTACAAGCCTTTACAATTTCCTTAACCCTGTCTAAACTTCCAATATTTCCAGGATTAATCCTTAGACCATCAATTCCATATTTAATAGATTCTAAAGCAAGTTTATAATCATATTGAATATCAGCAATCATAGGAATACTTATTTTCTTTTTAATTTCAGTAATTGCTTTTGCATCTTCAAAATCAGAAATAGCCACTCTTATGATGTCACAGCCTGCATCTTCAAGTCTATTGATTTGTTTAATCGTTCCATCTATGTCCTTTGTAACAGTATTAGTCATAGATTGTACTGTAACAGGATTGTGACCACCAATAAGCCTATCTGCAACTTTAATCACTCTAGTATTTTTTCTTTCCATATTAATCACCTTTTATCTATTTAACCAAAAATATCAATTCTAATTAAATCTTTATAAGTTACTATAAGCATCAAACCCAATAAAAATATTAGCCCCACAAAATGAATTAAATTCTCTTTTTCAGGATTAATAGGTTTACCCCTTAGTAATTCAATAAATAGAAATACTAATCTACTACCATCTAATGCAGGTATTGGCAATAGATTGAAAAAACCAAGATTAACACTAATAAAACCTAAAAGAATTAGTAAATTCATAATACCCATTCGTGCAGCATTTCCTATTTCATTTATTACCCCTACTGGACCAGATAAGTCATTAATAGATACCCCACCAGTAAATATCATTTTAATAAAATCAAACATCAATGCTATGAAGTTACCAGTCATTTGAAATCCGCCCTTTATACCAGACATAAATGACCTATCATACATAGGCACTATACCAATCATAACTCTTTCTTCTTCTATTGTTGGTTGAATATATAGTGTTTGCTCTTCATTATCTCTAATAATTCTAATTTCTAATTCCTCATTGGCACTAGAATTACTTATAGCATTTGATAGTTCATCCCATGTATTAATGGGAGTATTATTTATTGAAATAAATTGGTCACCTTCCATAACCCCAGCAAATTCAGCAGGAGTATCTGGAATGATTTGGCTTATCACATTCGTAGGTTTTTGTGAATCACCCATAGAGAAGGAAACAATTGACAATACAATCACAGCCAAAACAAAATTCATTATGGCTCCAGCTGCAACCACAGCAATCCTCGATAAAGCAGAAACACTCCCAAAAGCCCTTGGATCATCGGAGTCCTCATCTTCACCTTCCATTTTTACATATCCACCAATTGGCAAAGCTCTTAGGGTATACTGAGTTTCACCTTTCCTCTTTTGGAAAAGTTTAGGACCCATACCTATCGAAAATTCATTTACCTTTATACCGACTAATTTTGCTACTGTGAAATGGCCCAATTCATGTAGCAAAATTACTAACAAAAATACAAAAATAGCAGCTATCGCTGTTTGCATATAAACACCACCTATTTAACTAGATTAGGAAATACTCTACATAATAATATATTAATGGAGCACTAAAAATAATACTATCAAATCTATCTAATATACCTCCATGTCCTGGCATAATAAAACCATAATCCTTTATTTCTGCAAGACGTTTAATCCTAGAGGCAATTAAATCACCAGTTTGAGATATTATTGATGCTAAAATTGATAGAATTACTAGTTTCCATAAAGAGTCTGCATCTGTAAAGAACCCAAATATTAATGTAATAACTAAACTCCCTAGTATTCCACCTAAAGAACCTTCTCGAGTTTTATTTGGGCTTATGTTGGGACAAAGCTTATTTTTCCCCATAAGATTGCCTACTATATAAGCAAATGTATCGGTCCCAAAGGCAATTAAAAATACTAGCCATATGTATATTGTTCCGTCTAACTTATAAATATAAAATAGGGAAAATGGAATATAAATAATCCCTAATAATGTTGTAGCTATATCCATAATCTTAACATTTCTATTAAGTAAAAGGCTGATTAATAAAAAAGCTGTGACTACATAAAAAACCAAACCGATTGAAACATTTGGAAATATATTAATTAAAAAAATTCCTACTGAACCTAAATAACCAATATAGTTTATAGGCCTGATATCAATATTGTTTAATGCCCTATAAAATTCCCATAATCCTATTATGGAAATTATAAATATTGATATCGATAAATATAGTTTGCCCCTAGACACAATAAATACTAAGAGTAATAATCCAATAATCCCAGTTAGAGCTCTAACGCTTAAGTCTTTCACCTAAATTCCTCCAAACCTTCTGTTTCTTTTTTGGAAATCTAAAATTGCTTCGTATAACTTTTCTTTTTTAAAATCAGGCCATAAAACATCAGAAAACCAATATTCAGTATATGCTGTTTGATATAGTAAGAAATTACTAATTCTTAACTCACCACTTGGTCTAATTAACAAATCTGGATCTGGTTGCCCTTTTGTATAAAGATACTCCGAAAATAAATTATTATCTATGTCCTCAATACTAATATTACCCAATTCGACATCTTTTAATATTGTTTTAACACCATTAATAATATCATCTCTACCGCCATAATTTAAAGCAATATTCAAAACCATGCCATTATTATCTTTTGTTTCATCTATGGCTCTTCTAATTTCCAATTTAGCTAAATCAGGTAAGGGAGTTACATCTCCTAATATATTTAATCGTACATTGTTTTTTATTAGTTTATCTAGTTCATTTCGAATATAAGTTATTAATAGTTTCATCAAACCTTCAATTTCATTCTTTGGCCTTTTCCAATTTTCAGTTGAAAAAGCATATAATGTTAGGTGCTTGATTCCAAGCTCAGTAGATGCCTCTACTATCTCTACAACTCTTTTCATACCTTCTTGATGACCGAAATTTCTAGGTAATAATCTTTTTTTAGCCCATCTACCATTTCCATCCATTATAATTGCTATATGTCTAGGTAAATTATCTATATCAATTTGGTTTATTTGCGAATTTAAATTAACTTGACTCATAACTTCATCCCCCAGTAGTAAAACCCCTTCTATTAAGAAGGGGTTTTACTAAATTTCCATTAACTCTTCTTCTTTATTCTTAGTAATAGAGTCTATTTCATCAATAAATTTATCAGTGATTTTTTGTAATTCATCTTCTGCTTGTTTTCTTTCATCTTCAGTTAATTCTTTATTTTTTTCCATTTTTTTGACTTGGTCTATACTGTCTCTTCTAATATTTCTAATGGCAACCTTAGAATTCTCTCCATTTTTTTTAACTAGCTTAGTCAAGTCAAGTCTTCTTTCCTCGGTTAATTGCGGAATAGCCAGCCTTATTATTTTTCCATCATTAGAAGGATTGATACCAAGGTCAGACTTAAGTATTTCCTTTTCAATAACTGGTATTAAAGAAGTATCCCATGGTTGAATAGCTAATAATCTTGGCTCAGGAGCCGATACGCTTGCTACCTGTTTCAAAGGAGTTAATTGTCCATAATAGTCAACTGAAACCTTGTCAAGCAATTGAGGATTCGCACGTCCTGCTCTGATTCCTTGTAACTCTTCTTTGTAAACAGATACGGTTTTTTTCATCTTTTCTTCTGTTTCTTTGTAAATTTGCAAACTCATAATTAGTCCTCCTTTACATGTGTACCTATTTTTTTACCTAAAACAACATTTATTATATTATTTGGTTCATCAATACCAAATACTATTAGGGGAATACTATTATCCATACATAAAGAAGTTGCAGTTGAATCCATAATTCCTAATCCTAAATTTAGTATATCAATATATTTTAAAGTATCAAATTTTTGAGCTAATTTATTTATCTTAGGGTCAGAATCATATACACCATCTACTCCCTTTTTAGCTAATAAAATAACCTCTGCTTCAATTTCCGCCGCTCTTAAAGCAGCAGCAGTATCTGTAGAAAAATAAGGGTTACCAGATCCAGCAGCAAAGATCACAACACGACCTTTTTCTAAATGTCTGATAGCTCTCCTCCTAATATATGGCTCAGCTACCTGCTTCATATCTATTGCAGATTGTACCCTAGTTATAACATCCATTTTTTCAAGAGCATCTTGTAGTGCTAATGCATTCATCACTGTACCTAACATACCCATGTGGTCAGATGTGGTTCTGTCCATTTCTTTAACACTTGCACCTCTCCAGAAGTTACCGCCACCTACAACTACTGAGACTTCAACACCTAATTCCTGAATTTCCTTAATTTCACTTGCTATTCTATTTACAGTACAGTTGTCTATGCCTGTGCCTTTATCTCCTGCTAAAGCTTCTCCACTAAGTTTCAGCACTACTCTTTTGAATATGGGTTCCATCTATTTCACTCCTTATGTAAATGAATCTTTGCTTACTGAAATGGAGAACAACCAGTGTTCTCCATTAAATTTATTGTCCCATTTGTTTTGCAACTTCTTCGGCAAAGTTTTCTTCTTTTTTCTCTAAACCTTCACCGACTTCAAATCTAGCAAATCTTCTAATTACAAGATTTTCTCCTATTTTTGAAATCAATTCATTTAGAACATCTACTACTTTTTTATCAGAATCTTTTATAAATTGTTGTTCTAATAGACATATTTGTTCGAAGTATTTGCCCATTCTACCTTCAACCATTTTTTGTGCTATATTTTCCGGTTTTCCTTCATTCATAGCTTGTTGAATAAGAACGTTTCTCTCTCTTTCAACTTCATCTTCAGGTACATCTTCTCTTTTTACATACTTAGGATTTGATGCAGCCACATGCATAGCCATATCTTTAACAAATTGTTTAAACTCATCATTTTTAGCAACAAAGTCAGTTTCAGAGTTAACTTCAATTATAACTCCAATTCTTCCACCATGTATATATGACTCTACTAAACCTTCAGAAGCTATTCTTCCTGCTTTCTTAGCAGCTGAAGCCAACCCTTTTTCTCTTAATAGGTCAATAGCCTTTTCTACATCTCCATTTGTTTCAACAAGAGCCTTCTTACAATCCATCATTCCAGCCCCGCTTCTTTCTCTTAACTCTTTAACAAGTGAAGCGCTTATACTCATATTACCCCTCCTCTTATTGTTAAAAAAGGGCAAGAGTTAAAAGGCAACATACCTTAGAACCCTTACCTTTCTAATTATTCCTCTACAGATTCTATTTGTTCACCTTGTTTACCTTCAAGAACTGCATTAGCAATAGTTTCAGTTAATAATTTAACTGCTCTTATAGCATCATCATTTCCAGGTATTACAAAGTCAATTTCGTCTGGGTCACAGTTAGTATCTACGATACCTACAACTGGGATGCCAAGAATGTGAGCTTCTTTAACAGCAATTCTCTCTTTTCTTGGATCTACTACAAAAATAACATCTGGAATTCCACCCATATCTTTAATTCCACCTAAGAATTTCTCCAATCTTTCTCTTTCGTGATTTAATTGAATAACTTCTTTTTTAGGTAGAACATCAAATATTCCTTCTTCTTCCATTTTAACTAATTCATGTAATCTATCAATTCTCTTTCTGATAGTACCGTAGTTTGTTAACATACCGCCTAGCCATCTTTGATTAACATATGGCATATTACATCTTTTAGCTTCAGATTCAATAGCTTCTTGAGCTTGTTTTTTAGTACCAACAAATAGTACTTGCCCACCATCAGCCACAACTTCCTTTACAAAATCATATGCAGTTTCTACTTTCTTAACTGTTTTTTGTAAGTCAATAATATAGATACCATTTCTTTCTGTAAAGATGTATTGAGCCATTTTAGGGTTCCATCTTCTAGTTTGATGACCAAAATGAACTCCAGCTTCTAGTAAACCTTTCATCGTAATAACTGACATATTAATTCACCTCCAAGTTTTTTTCCTCCATTCCTTTCATTTATCACTAGGACCCATATAGGGACTTTCCCAGAATATCAAGGAATGTGTGTAATCACTATAGTAGTATAACATACAGATATTTAATAATCAATAATTTATTTATAAATTATGCTCTAGCTTTTTTTAATTCTTCTACTAGTTTATCATTTAGTATCTTAATATGTGTACCTTTCATACCTAATGATCTAGATTCAATAACACCAGCACTTTCAAATTTGCGTAGTGCATTAACGATAACTGATCTTGTAATACCAACTCTATCTGCTATTTTACTAGCTACTAATAAACCTTCTGGACCATCAAGCTCATTAAATATGTGTTCCATAGCTTCTAATTCAGAATAAGATAATGTACCTATAGCCATTTGAACAACTGATTTTTTCCTAGCTTCTTCCTCAATTTCCTCGCTCTTAGATCTTAAAATTTCCATACCTACAATTGTAGCGCTATATTCGGAAAGGATTAAATCCTCAAGAGAAAACTCTCTATTAAATCGAGCTAATACCAGTGTTCCTAGTCTCTCTCCACCAAAATTTATTGGTATAATTGTAGCAATTTTACCTGGGTGAACACATTCTGAAAATTCATCAAATACACATTCATCAAAATCAGTAACATTTTCATTTGTTTCTAAAACTGTTAATAGTCTATCATTATATGATTTTGGAAATCTCTCATTTTTTATAACTTCACTTTCAATAATTTGACATTCAAATCCAGCCGCTAATTGATAACCTAGTACCTTTCCTTTTTTGCTTGCGATATAAACATTAGCCTCTAACATTTCACTTAGAATTCTACTAATTTCTACGAATGATACAGGTTGTGATCCATAACCTTGTAATATTTTGTTTAACTTTCTGGTTTTTTGTAATAAACTTTCCACACTTTGTCCTCCTCATTTTTTCATATATTAAATGTCTATTCTTCCAAAATTCTATTATAAGATATTTATTCTGAATATTCTAATATACAGAATACTACATTTTGATAAAAATGTACAGTAATTTCTTTCTATTTTTTATTTTTAATGTATCCACATTCCTTGTTGCTACATCTTATGCTATCGCCCTTTTTGCTTCTTTTTATAACCATGTATTCCTTACAATTAGGACACTTTTCTTCTACAGGTTCATCCCAAGAAACGAATGTACAATCAGGGTAATTACTACAGCCATAAAACACTCTACCTTTTTTGGATCTTTTCTTGACTACTTCTCCTGTTTCACAAATTGGGCACTTTACATCTAATTTATCTAGAAGTGGCTTGGTGTTTTTGCATTCTGGATATCCTGGACATGCTAAAAACTTTCCAAACCTTCCTGATTTTATTACCATATTTCTACCACATTTATCACAAATTTCATCTGTGACTTCATCTTCGATTTCTATTTTCGCTATTTCGGTTTCAGCTTTAGATAATACATCTTTAAAATCTAAATAAAAATCATCTACTACTCTACGCCATTCAAGATCACCATCGGCAACTTCATCTAGCTTATCTTCGAGTTCAGCTGTAAACTCTTCATTCACAATATTGCTAAAGTATTCTTCTAGTAAATTATTCACTAAAATCCCTAATTCAGTTGGATAGAAAACCTTGTTATCTAACTCAACATAATTTCTTGCCAAAATAGTTGCAATAGTAGGTGAGTAGGTACTAGGCCTTCCTATACCCAATTCTTCCATTATCTTTATTAAAGAAGGCTCTGTATATCGAGGAGGGGGTTGTGTAAAATGCTGTTTAGGCATAATATCATTAAATTTAAGAATATCGCCCTCAGATAAATTAGGTAATTTCTTATCTTTTTCTTCTTCATCTATCGTTGTGTACACCTTTAAGAATCCAGGGAAAACTAATATACTACCAGTAGTTCTAAATAGAAATTCCTCACTTAAAATATTGACACTTAAAGTTTCATATTTTGCTTGAGACATCTGCGAACCAACAAACCTATCCCAAATTAACTTATATAGTCTATATTGATCTTTAGTTAATGATGATTCTATTTCCTTTGGATTTCTAAAAACACTAGTTGGCCTTATACCTTCGTGGGCATCTTGAGAATCTTTCTTAGTTTTTTTATTATAGTCTTTACCACCATTGGAGTATTCCTTGCCAAAGTTATCTATAATATAACTCTTCGCTGCAGATACAGCTTCATTAGAAATTCTAGTAGAGTCAGTTCTCATATAAGTAATAAGTCCAACTGTTCCTTCTCCTTTAATATCTGCTCCCTCATATAATGTCTGAGCAACGCTCATAGTTTTTTTAGTATTAAAACCAAGCTTTTTAGAAGCATCCTGCTGCAATGTACTAGTTGTATAAGGAGCATAAGGATTTCTACGTCTGACACCTTTTTTAACTTCATTAACAATAAATTTGTCCTTATTGATACTATCTATTATTTCATCAACTTGTTCTTTATTTTTAAGCTCTATCTTTTCTTCTTTGTCGCCAATATATTTTCCTATAAAATTAGCCTCAAATTCATCTTTACCCTTATTCAATAACACTTTTATACTCCAATATTCTTCAGGATTAAAAGCGTTTATCTCGTCTTCTCTGTCACAAATTAGTTTACAGGCTACAGATTGTACCCTACCTGCACTTAAGCCTTTTCTAATTTTCTTCCAGAGCAATGGGCTGATTTTATAACCAACTAATCTATCAAGTATTCTTCGAGCTTGCTGTGCATCAATAAGATCATAATCAAGCTCCCTTGGATTTTTAATACCTTTCTTTATGGCATCCTTTGTAATTTCATGAAACTCGACCCTAGTCTTTTCATTTGGATTGATCTCTAAAATATGTGCTAAATGCCATGCAATAGCTTCCCCTTCTCTGTCAGGGTCAGTTGCCAAATAAATTTTATTGGCACTTTTTCCTTCTTTTTTTAAATCCTTTATCACAGGACCTTTTCCTCTAATATTAATATATCTAGGTTCATAGTTATTTTCTATATCTATACCTAAGGTACTCTTAGGCAGATCTCTTATATGACCAACGGAAGCAATTACTTTGTAATTTCTCCCTAAAAACTTCCCTATTGTTTTTGCTTTTGCCGGTGATTCAACAATTACTAAATTTTTTGCCACCAAATCCACCTCCAAAATTAACTAATACAAAAGGTTCTGCTAGTTAATTCTTTAATTATTCCTTTCAATTCTAGAATTGTTAATATACTAATTACAGTAGAAGTATCTAGCCCAGTTTTGTAAACAATCATATCACTATGAACTGGACCATCTTTTAACGCACTAACTATCTTTATCTCTGTTTCACTTAAATCTAAGTAATCTAGATTCTTACTTTTATTATTCATAGATCTAAGCTTTAGATCACTTATTTCTTCTATAATATCATCAATACTTAATAAGGGAAAAGCACCATCCTTAATAAGCTTGTTGGTTCCACCACTATAAATACTATTTATATTACCAGGAACAGCAAATACATCCTTTCCTTGTTCTAGAGCATGGTGAGCAGTTATTAAAGAACCAGATTTCTCCTTTGCTTCAATTACTATAACAGCTCTAGATAAACCAGAAATGATTCTATTTCTTTGAGGAAAATTGTATGCCAAAGGCTGAGTTCCAATGGGAAACTCTGACATGATTAAACCATTTTCAGTAATTTCATCATATAGCTTTCCGTTTCTTGTTGGATATTTTACATCTAATCCATTACCCAGTATAGCAATAGTTCTACCGCCATTTTCCATTGCGGTTTTATGAGCAATAGCATCAATACCTAAAGCCAATCCACTAACTATAGTTACTCCCAAATCCACCAATTCTTTAGTAAATTTCTCACAAACCCACTTACCATAAGCAGTAGCTTTCCTAGCACCTACTATAGCTAATGATAATTCATCTTCAGCTTCGAAATTGCCTTTATAATAAATTACAGGGGGTTTATCATATATATAATTTAGTGAGGCTGGATAATCTTCATCTAATGAAGTAATAGCCTTTATATCATTATCTTCTAACTGTTTTAACACTTCACCAATCTTTTGAACTTCTCTATTCTTTACAATCTTTTTAATATGTCCTTCATTTAATCCAGGGGTTTTATATAAAATATTAGAGTCTATCTCTAATATTTCCCTTATATCAGAAAAATAACTAATTATTTTAATAATAGAAGAATTACTGATATGTAAACTGTTTAACCAAATTAAAATATCTCTTTCCAAATATCTATTCATAACCTTACCCCCAATAATCATTATTTAAGGTTCTATATCCGATTGCTTCTAAAATATGTTTATCTTCTATGTTTTCTTTACTATCTAAGTCGGCAATTGTTCTTGATACCTTAAGTATTTTATTGTAAGTTCTAGCACTGAATTTAAATTTTTTAAAGGCTTGAGCCATTATCGCTTCAGAAGAATCTGATAGCTTACAATATTTCTTTATATTTTTATTTGGTATTTGGGCATTGGTATAAATATTTTCATTTAAAAATCTATTTAATTGAATTTCTCTAGCAATTTTAACTCTTTCTTTAATTAGTCTAGAGGATTCTCCATCATTTTCTATCTTAAGGTCATTATATTTTACTGGCATAACTTCTAAATGTAAGTCAATCCTATCTAATAAAGGGTGACTTATCTTATTTAAATATCTATTAATATCCCTTGTGCTACAGTTGCAGCTGTGTAAAGGATCTCCAAGGTAACCACACGGACAAGGATTCATACTAGCCACAAACATAAAATCGCTAGGGTAATTTAAACTAGCATTAATACGAGAAATATTTACTTCTCCATCTTCCATTGGTTGTCTTAAGACTTCCAATACGTTTTTATGAAATTCAGGTAATTCATCTAGAAACAATACACCATTATGTGCCAAAGATACCTCGCCAGGCTTAGGTATTCTACCACCACCTATTAAAGAAATAGCAGAACTCGTATGGTGGGGAGCCCTGAAAGGCCTTTCAGTAATTAACTCCTTAGTCTTTAGTAAACCAGCAACGCTATATATCTTTGTCACTTCAATAGATTCTTCTAGGGATAAATCAGGCAAAATAGTAGGTAGTCTTTTTAGAGCCATAGTCTTACCGGAGCCAGGCGGTCCGATAATAAGTGCATTATGATTTCCAGCAGCAGCAACTTCCAATGTCCTTTTTAAACCTTCTTGACCTTTTATATCTAAAAAATCCAATTCATGTTCTCTATCAACTTTAGCCAAGTTTTCTTTCCTTATATAAGGATTTATTTGTAACTCACCATTCAAAAAATCAACAACTTCATTTAAGTTTCTTACAGGTATAATTTCAATATCAGTTATAACACTACATTCTTCCCTGTTATCATAAGGCACTATACATCTTCTTATGTTAAATTCTCTAAGGGATATTACCATAGGTAATGCACCTTCAATGCCATTGACCTTTCCATCTAAGGACAATTCACCAAGAAATACAGTATTTATTTCAGCGTCATAGCTTACAACACCATTTGATATCAAAATACCTAAAGCAATAGATAGATCCATTTGAGAGCCTTCTTTTCGGAGATTTGCCGGAGCAAGATTAATAGTGATTCTATTTAATGGAAAATCAAATCCACTATTTTTAATAGCAGCTCTAACCCTTTCCTTAGACTCTTTAATAGCAGTGTCAGCTAGTCCAACTATGTTAAATACAGGCATACCTCTGGATAAATCAGTTTCAACTTCAACAATATGTCCAATAAGGCCTAGCAATACACATGTACTTAATTTTGAATACATAGTCCCCCTCATCCCCTTGAAATATATTTAATTACCTGGGTAATAGCACAATTCTCTATTTTCTGTTATTTACAGACAAAAAGCATCCTCAATATGATTAATACTCAATTTATTTGTCATATACACCTCAATAATGTCATATCTAATTTGATACTTATCAAAGTTTTTACTCTTTATATATATCAACGAAGTATTGAAAATTTTTCTTTGTTTCTTATAATTAACAGCTTCATAGGCGTACCCATAACTAGTATTAGTTCTGGATTTGACCTCTACAAATACTAAAATACCATTACAGAAGGCAATGATGTCTATTTCTCCAAGTTTATTTCTATAATTAGTTTCTAAGATCCTATATCCTTTTTTTACTAAATAATCTTTAGCTATTCTTTCTCCAATCTTTCCCTTTTCAATATTATTCATTTTATTCCCCTTAAGTTTCTACTTAATAATATTTTTTAAAAAAGTTTTTCTGTGTATCGGAGTCGCTCCTAGCAACAATAAGTTTTCTCTATGTTCCTTTGTTCCATAACCTTTATGTTTTTTTATATTATATCCTGGATACTCATTATCCCATTCTAAGCATAACCTATCTCTATATACTTTTGCAACTATAGATGCACAGGATATAGTATGCGAAAGTTCATCACCTTTGATTATACTTCTTTGATGAATGTCCAAGTCCACAGACTCCGCATCAATTAATGTATAATCAGGCAATACTTTGTTTCCATTTTTATCCTTTAAATTCTTAATCGCTCTTTTCATAGCAAGACGTGAACCTTGCTTTATATTAATTTCATCTATGGTATCTGGGTCAACTTGTCCAATTCCTACAGCTAATGCCTTGTCCAATATTATATCATAGAGATACTCTCGCTTCTTTTCAGACAATTTCTTTGAATCTTTTGCATCTTCAATAATTAATCCCTTTGGCATAATAATAGCGCAAGCTACAACATCTCCTAATAAACATCCTCTGCCAACCTCGTCCACTCCAGCAATAAGTTTATGTCCTACATTATATAATTCATTTTCATTTTCTAACATCTAAATCACCTACTCTTCTGGAAATTCTAATGTGATATTTCCAATAACACCTTTTCTGAATTCATCAAGAACGATTGTACTTACCTTAGTGTAGTCAATTTCTCCACCTCTAATTATACAACCTCTTCTTGTTCCTATTTTTTCCATAACTTCCAAAGGAGTGGATCCATCAACTTCAACACTATACCTATTATTTAATAGTTTAGGATAATATTTCATTATAGTTTCAATCAGTTTAAAAGCCAAGGTTTCAATATCAAGGATTTCATCCTTAATAGCACCAGTAAAGGCTAAATTTAGACCTACACTCTCCTCTTCAAACTTTGGCCATAGAATCCCCGGAGTATCTAGTAGCTCTAATTTACCTTTAGTTTTAATCCATTGATTAGATCTAGTAATACCTGGTTTATTTCCAGTTTTAGCACCTTTTCTACCTGATAGGGTATTTATGAGTGTAGACTTTCCAACATTAGGAATACCGATGATCATAGCTCTAGTAGGGCGACTAATTACTCCTCTGTTTTCATAGGATCTTTGTTTATCCATGGTAACTTTCTCAGCTATTTTTAGCAGTTCATTAACGCCTTTACCACTGAGAGCATCAAGGAATATCGTATCTATGTCCTTTTTTTTATAATAATCTTGCCATAGTTTATTAGCTTTATTATCAGCTAAATCGGATTTATTTAAGATTATAATCCTTGGTTTATTTTTTACTATTGAATCTATTATAGGGTTTTGACTACTATAAGGAATCCTAGCATCAATTAATTCCAGTACTATATCAACCATGGAAAGATTTTTTTCAATAGATTCCCTTGTCTTTTTCATATGTCCTGGATACCAATTTATATTCATACTCATATTATTTACACCTCTATTTTAGACTTAGGAAGTCAAATACAAAAAAGGGACCATAAATAGTCCCACTTGATTAATAAAATCTCTTTTCTTTAACTTTTGCAGCTTTTCCTTGTCTATCTCTTAAGTAATAAAGTTTCGCTCTTCTTACTTTACCTCTTCTAGTCACAACAAGTTTATCTATTCTAGGAGAATTTATTGGGAAAGTTCTTTCAACACCAACACCATAAGATAATCTTCTTACAGTGAAAGTTTCTCCAACTCCGCCACCTTGTTTTTTAATTACCGTACCTTCAAAAACTTGAATTCTCTCACGAGTTCCTTCGACAACTCTGTAATGAACTTGAACAGTATCACCTACATTGAAATTAGGCATGTCATTTCTTAATTGTTCGTCTTCTAACATTTTAATAATATCCACTGTTCAAACCTCCTTTCTCCAAAGATGTTCTTGCCTACTTGGCAGAGGACCATCTGTAATATATACCTTAGGTATTATAGCACAGGAAATACTGAAATTCAACTATTTATTATTTAGTTCATCTTCAATAGATTGTAGTATTTCCTTATCATACTTACTTAATTCAAAACTTTCTAATAGATCAGGTCTTTTTAAGTAAGTGGTTTTTAGAGATTCATAATATCTCCATTGTTCAATTTCTTTATGGTTTCCAGATAATAATACATCTGGTACCTTAAGACCCCTAAATTCATATGGTCTAGTATATTGCGGGTATTCTAACAATCCATTATAATGTGATTCCTCTGAGTATGATTCCTCACTACTTAAAACCCCAGGCAACAACCTACTTAAGGAGTCAATCAGTACCATTGCTGGTATCTCTCCGCCTGTAAGTACATAGTCCCCAATGGAAATTTCTTCATGGACATAGTTACTGATAACTCTATTATCTATACCTTCATAATGTCCACATAGCAGTACTAAATGTTCTTCATTAGAAAGTCTATTAACTATATTCTGATTTAATTTCTTGCCTTGTGGAGAAAGATATATAATTCTTGAATTATTATTCTTTATGCTATCAATAGCATCCACAATAGGCTCTGGAGTCATAAGCATCCCAGGGCCTCCACCATAAGAATAATCATCAACCTTTTTATGCTTATTCTTGGAATAATCTCTTATGTTGATATAGTCAATATTTAAGATGTTTTCACTTATAGCTCTTCCTATAATACTCCAACTAGAAAGGCTAGAAAAAAATTCTGGAAACAATGTCAATATATCGATTTTCATTCTATCATACCTTCTATTGGATCTATGACTACCCTCTTATTTTCTACATCAACCAGTTTCACAAATTGTTTAACGGCAGGTATAAGATATTCTTTATGGTTAATTTCATCTTTAACAACATAAACATCATTACTTACATTTTGTAACACATCATTTATATAGCCAATTTTATTATGGTCCATATCGAACACTTCACAATCAATCAAATCGTATATAAAGTAATGGTCTTCAGGCAAAATAATTCGATCTTCATCATCTACATAGATCAGTTGGTCTCTAAAAGGAAGTATTTGATTGATATCATCAAACTCTTTAAACCCAATAATAGGGAAACCCTTATGATATCTAACTGTTTTAAGATTTACTTCCTTCTTTAAGTCTCCGATATATACTTTGTCTAAATCAGAGAATCTCTCAATATCATCAGTCATAGGATAGATTTTAACTTCACCTTTAATTCCATGAGTATTTATTATTTTACCAACGATTGTATAATTCATATCTACACCTACTATTAATTTCTAAGTTTTGATTATTCTATTGAATAATTTCCACTACAACTCTTTTGTTTTCTTTTATAGCTGCAGCTTTAACAACAGTTCTTATTGCTTTAGCTATTCTGCCTTGTTTACCAATGATTTTACCCATATCATCAGAAGCAACCTTTAGCTCAATAATAATCGATTGAGAACCTTCAATTTCATTTACACTAACTTCATCTGGATTATCAACAAGGGCTCTTGCAATATACTCTACTAATTCACCCATTATTACACCTCCAAGAACTATTCATCTTCATTGTTCTTCTCTTCAGTACTGCCATATACACCATTTTGTTTAAATAATCTATCAACAGTATCAGTAGGTTTTGCTCCATTATTTAACCAGTTCATAGCTTTTTCATTATCTATTCTAACTGTTTTTGGTTCAGTTAATGGATTGTAGTATCCAATTTCCTCTATAAATCTACCATCCCTTGGGGAACGGGAATCAGCTACAACTATTCTATAGAAAGGGTTTTTCTTAGCACCCATTCTTCTTAATCTAATTTTAACTGCCATCATATTCACCTCCTTTAAATATTAGTATCTATTTAGAAAAAGGGAAATCCAAATTTTCCTTTTTTCTTCATCGTTTTTTCCATATCGGTAAATCTTTTCATCATCTTTTTAGTTTCCTTAAATTGTTTAAGAAGTTTGTTTACTTCTGGTACAGAAGTACCACTACCTTGAGCAATCCTCTTTCTTCTACTACTATCTATAATATCCGGATTCTCTCTTTCTCTCTTAGTCATGGATTTGATAATCGCTTCTATCCTGCCAATTTCCTTTTCATTAATATCCAAACCTTTAAGAGCTTTACTATTGACACCAGGCATCATTCCTAACAACTCATCTAAAGGACCTAAATTTCTCATTTGCTCCATTTGATCAAGGAAATCATCAAATGTAAAATTAGCGGAACGCATCTTCTTCTCTAATTCCATTGCCTTTTCAGCATCTATATTGGCTTGTGCTTTTTCAATAAGGCTAAGTACATCACCCATGCCCAATATCCTAGAAGCCATCCTATCTGGATGGAAAGTTTCTAATTGATCAAGTTTTTCACCCATACCCACAAACTTAATTGGTTTGTTAGTTACTGCTCTAATGGAAAGTGCAGCTCCACCTCTAGCATCACCATCAAGTTTAGTTAAGATAATGCCTGTAACCCCTAGCATCTCGTCAAAGCTGGATGCTACATTTACCGCGTCCTGACCGGTCATTGCATCAAGAACCAATAATACTTCATTAGGATTAACAGCTTCATGAATATTCTTGATTTCATCCATTAACTCTTCATCAATATGAAGTCTACCAGCTGTATCTACGATAATTACATCATTACCATGTTTCTTACCGTGTTCTATACTAGCCTTCGCAATATCTACTGGGTTTAGTTTGTTACCCATGGAAAAAACAGGAACACCTACTTTTTCTCCTACAACTTCTAATTGCTTTATAGCAGCAGGTCTATATACATCGCAGGCAACTAATAATGGTCTTTTATTCTTTTTCTTTAGATTATATGCTAATTTACCTGTTGTAGTTGTCTTACCAGCACCTTGTAACCCACACATAAGTATTACAGTTGGTGGTGATGAAGCAAATTCTATTTTGGTATCACTTTCACCCATCAACTTTGTTAATTCATCATTTACTATTTTAATAACCTGTTGTCCAGGAGTTAAACTTTGCATTACTTCATTACCGATAGCTCTTTCCTTTACTTTCTTAATAAAGTCTTTAACTACCTTAAAATTAACATCTGCTTCTAAAAGGGCAAGTCTTACTTCTCTCATGGCCAAATCAATATCTTTTTCTGAAAGTTTCCCTTTCCCTTTTAATTTACCTAAAGCACTTTGAAGCTTTTCGGATAAACTTTCGAATACCATCAGTCCATAACCTCCCAGCTATTCTCCAATATTTCCAATCCTATATCTTCAATTTTTTCAGCTGAATCTTTAATTTTTTTATAATCATCTGTATCAATAAATCCTTTTATGTCTTTAGTCAGCTTAAGTATCCTTTTTATGTTCATATGACTTTCCTTAAATTTATTAGCTAATCCAAGTGTAGATTCGTACTGATAAAGCTTCTCTTCTGCTCTTTTTAAAGTATCATATACACCTTGTCTAGTAATATTAAGTTCCTCTCCTATTTCGCTTAAAGAAAAATCCTCAATATAGAACAAGTCAACAATCCTATATTGTTTCTCCGTGAGTAATTTACCATAGAAGTCAAATAATATTCCTATCTCAACTAATTTCTCAACCATTATATCACCAACTAAATAATAGTGTCAAGGGATTTCCTTGACACTACTTATTCTAGTATAAAACCATTTGTTTGTCAACAACTTTTATCCACCTTTTTCACCACTAAAAAGTCATCAAAATACTAAGCGAACATTTACAGGGCACGATTTAAATCTTGGTGAATGTAGGCTAAAAATCCATTAAGCAGCTTGCACTGTTTGAGCGTAGCGAGTTTGCAAGCTGTAGGATTTTTAGACGTAATGAGCTTTAGAATTATTCGTGACCGAAACGTGAGTGTGTATTTTGATGGCCTTTTCTTTATTCAAAAATTGCATCCACAAAATCATCAATATTAAATGGTTGTAAATCATCGATCCCTTCCCCAACGCCAATAAGCTTCACTGGTAATCCTAGCTCAGCTTGAAGTGCGATAACTACTCCACCTTTAGCAGTTCCATCTAATTTAGTTAATGCTACTCCTGTAATATTTGCTACCTCTTTAAATACTTTAGCTTGATTAATAGCATTTTGACCAGTAGTTGCATCTAGAACTAATAGGACCTCTTTAGTGGCCTCTGAATATTCTCTTTCTACTACTCTGAATATTTTATTTAACTCATTCATTAAGTTTGATTTATTATGAAGTCTACCAGCAGTATCACAGATTAAAACATCTGATTTTCTGGACTTAGCTGCATGAATCCCATCATATATAACAGCTGCAGGATCCGCACCTTCACTATGAGAAATAATTTCTACCCCTGCTCGATTACTCCACTCTTCTAATTGCTCAATAGCTGCAGCCCTAAATGTATCTCCAGCTGCAATTAAGACCTTCTTACCATTTCTTTTAAAGTTATTGGATAATTTTCCTATGGTTGTAGTCTTACCAACACCATTAACCCCTACAACCAATATCACAGCTGGACTTGGCTCTATATTTAATATATTGTCCTCTGCGCATTCTTTCATAAGTATCTTAATTTCATCCTTTAGTAAATTCTTTACTTCATTTGGATCCGATGTTTTTTCTTTCTTAACTCTATCCTTCAATCTGTCAATTAATTCCATAGTTGTATTTACACCAACATCGGCAGTAACTAAAGCTTCTTCCAAATCATCAAATAGCTCATCATCAATTTTCTTATAAGCAGACAATATACTATCTATCTTACCTGACATTTCATTACGAGTCTTGGTAAGACCACTGATTAATTTATCGAAAAAGCTTTTCTTCTTAGGTTTTTCTTCTACTACTTCTTCTATTATTTCTTCGGGCACCTCTTCAACTTCTTCCGTTTCTTCAATAATCTCTTCTATCTCTTCTACTTCTTCTAAAATCGCCTCTTTAATTTCACTAATATCCTCTTGAATATTATCTATATCTTCTTTAATATCCTCAACGATATCTTC
>JAAYGX010000211.1 GCA_012735585.1 Tissierella sp. | reverse complement strand
CTTCGCGGCGGGAGGCGGTGGCGCGGGCCCGGGGCGAGCCGGGCGCGGGACGGCCCGCGGCCGCCTTGACTCCCGGGACGGGGCGGCCGCGGCCCGAGGAGGACCTGGCCGACGTGGCGGGACAGGAGACGGCCAAGCGGGCGCTGGAGATCGCCGCCGCGGGCGGCCACAACCTCTTGATGACCGGTCCGCCCGGCGTGGGCAAGACGATGCTGGCCCGGCGCATCGTCGGCATTTTGCCGCCGCTGGACCCCGCGGAGTATTTGCACGTCTGCCGCGTCTACAGCACGGCGGGCCTGTTGAACGCGGACCCCGTGCGCTTCGGCGTGCGGCCCTTTCGCGCGCCCCATCACGGCGCGACGCGGGCGGGCCTGCTGGGGGGCGCCCGGGGGGTGCCGGGCGAAGTGTCGCTGGCCCACCACGGCGTCCTGTTCCTGGACGAGCTCAACGAGTTTCCCCGCGGCATTCTGGAGTCGCTGCGGCAGCCGCTGGAGGACGGCGAGGTGGTGCTGGCCCGCCTGCCGCGCCCCGTGCGCTTTCCGGCGCGGTTCACATTGCTGGCCGCGGCCAACCCGTGCCCGTGCGGGTTTTACGGCGACAGCCGCCGCGAGTGCCGCTGCAGCCAGGGGGCGCTGCAGGCGTACCGCAGCAAGCTGTCGGGGCCCCTGATGGATCGCATCGACCTGTACGTGGAGCTGGCCGCGCCCGAATGGGACCAGCTCCGGCGCCGCTCCCCGGGCCCCCAGTCGCCCGCCGTGCGGCAGCGGGTCATGGAGGCCCGGGCCCGTCAGGCCCGCCGGTTCGGCGGCGCGCCAGCGCAGACCACCGCGCGCATGAGCAAAGCCCAGCTGAGACGCCACTGCGCGCTGGACCCGGCCGGCGAGGCCGTGTTGAAAATGGCGGCGGAGCAGCTGGCCCTGAGCGCCCGGGGCGAGGACCGGACGCTGCGGGTGGCCCGCACCATCGCGGACTTGGCCGGCTCGGACCGGGTGCTGCCGGCCCACGTGCAGGAGGCGCTGCTGTTCCGGGCGCCCCATGCCCGGACATTCGCCGGTTCCCCCGCTCATATGCATTCCCCGTAAAAGGGGGTGCATCCGTTTGCGGAGCGGAATCATCAAAAATGGACGATGCCGGCGCCTCGGCCGGCTGGTAGCATGGTGGGCGACGGCCGCGCTGGCCTGGGCCGGAGCGCCCGCCGCGTCGGCGCAGGACGCGGCGCTGCCTGCGGCCGTGAGCCCGGAGCAGGCCTGCGAAGGCCCCCTCATGCTGGGCGCGCTGCGCCCCGGCATGGCGGGCGGCCCGGTCTGGGAAATGCGCCAGCAGCTGCATCGGCTCGGATTCGACGCCGGGGATTTGGACGAGGAGCGCTACGACGCCGCGCTGCTGGCCGCGGTGCGGGCCTTTCAGGCGTCGCGGGGCCTGCAGCCCGACGGCGTGGTCGGTCCCATGACGTGGGCCGCGCTGGCCGCGGACGATCACGTGCCGGCCGCCGCCCACACGCCGCCGCCGCCCGGCGAAGTGTCGATTTTTATCGACACCGAGCGGCTGACGCTGACGGTGTACTCCGACGGCCAGCCCTACAAGACATACCCGGTGGCGGTGGGCCGTCCCAAGGCGTCCACGCTGACGCCGGTGGGCGAGTGGCGGGTCATTCACAAAGGGCTCACCTGGGGCGGCGGCTTCGGCACGCGCTGGATCGGGCGCAACGTGCCGTGGGGCATCTACGGCATCCACGGCACCAACAACCCCGCGTCCATCGGCACCCGGGCCAGCGCGGGCTGCATCCGCATGTTCAACCGGGACGTGGAGGAGCTGTACGAATGGGTGAAAATCGGCACCCGGGTCGTTAT
>JAAYGX010000174.1 GCA_012735585.1 Tissierella sp. | reverse complement strand
ATCTTTTGTCTTAGGTGCAATTATATCCATATTTTTATTGGCTTCAAAGTTAAAAACAAAAAAAGATCCAATTCCGTTTGGACCGTTTATTATATTGGCATTTTTCATAGTATTATTGTACGGAAACCATATTATCAATTGGTATTTTGATTTATTCATATAATGAGATTATTTAAGATTTTTTGAAGGTAATGATCTTAGACATAGCTGAAGTATCTTTGGATTGAAGTTCATTCAAGATTCTTCTATAGGAATTAGCATGGCAAAATAGTTAGTTTGCTACTTTAAGGGGGGGTTTTATGAGAATATTTGACAATAAGAAACATATCTCAATAGATATTGGTGCTAGTGAGATAAAGATCATTGAAGGTAAGGCTACAAAAAAGAATATAGTGATTCAAAATGCCTATACCCTGAAGATTCCTAAAAATTTATATTCTGATGGTATGATTTTAAGCATGGACCAATTAAGCTATCTTTTAAAAACATCTTTAAAGGATAATAAAATAATGTCAAATATGGCAACTGTAGTTGTCAACTCTTCGAATATTATTACTAGGGAGATTTCTTTACCTAAAGTATCAGATGGGGAAATTGAATCTATACTTAAATACCAAGCTGAAGACTTTATACCAATAGAACCACAGGATTATATATTCCAATATATTCATTTGGGTAGAGTATTTGATGATGGAGTGGAAAAGCTTAATCTACTATTATTAGCTATTCCTAAGACAATTATAGAATCTCATCTCAACCTAATAAATAATATAGGGTTAAAGCCAAAGGTAATGGATTTCCAAGGACATGCCATAGGTAAATTATTCAACTATAATGATATGTTCAATGAAACAAACTTAATCAAAGGTAAGGCGATTGCCTCAGTGGATATGGGTTATGACAATACAAAAGTGAATATCATATTGAATGGCGTACTTAAGGTATCAAGGGTAGTCAATACGGGTTTTTCTCATCTGATAAAGGATATTCAAAAGAAAGTGGATAGGAATGAGGAAGAAATTTTAGATATAATTAAGGATATTGATTTATTAGAAGAAGTAAACTTTTTAGATAGCGAAAATACTTTTGTTATAGACTCTATAAACGAAGTTCTAAGTATTGTATTTGACGGTATAGATATGGTGATTAAATATTATAATACTAGGGACAGGGACAATGAGATAGACTATATAATTTTACAAGGTGGACTTTCAAATATTCATGGTTTGGAAACTAGATTTAAGAGATTTTTCAATATCAATGCTATAAAACTACATTCTTTTGATAGAATAAAATCTGATGAAGATATGGGGGCTTATTCCAATGCGGTAGCTGGATTAATTAGATTAGATGAGGTGCAAAGATGAAAGACCTGAATTTTTTTGATGCATATATAGAAAAAAAGGATTTTAATGATTATAAACAATGGATTGTACTTGCTATATTTGGAATTATCTTATTAGCCATAACATCTAAAGGAATAGTTAATCATATTAAAATCCATAAACTTAATACGGAAGTAAATCGATTAAAAGTAATTGCTGAGGACCCTGAAACAATTTCAAGGGTTAATTCTATTAAAGAGAAAGAAGAAGAAACCCATGTATTTAAAGAAGAGGTCAATAAAATAAAGATTCTTGATGAATTAATAGAAGAAGAAAATGTAATTGATGGAGATTTCTTATATTTAATATCATCTAGGTTGCCAGAAGATGCTTTTTTAACATCTCTTAGTATATCTTCGAAGGAAATGAATCTTGTAGGTATAGCTCAGGATACATGGAGTGTAGCCGAATTTGGTAAAGGTCTTGAATATATACATGAAGTAGATGAAATTTTTATATCCGATATAAGTCAAGAAAGTGATTTTTATCATTTTAATATCAATGTATTTCTTAAGGGGGGAGTCGAAGATGGAGAGTAAAACTGACAAAATGAAAATCAAATCTAGACCCCTTACGAAAAATGAAAAGTTTTTGATTATAGCTTTGGGGTTGGTATTAGTATTTTGGGTATCTTTTAAATTTGTTTTTGATCCCCAAGCCGCAAAGTTGGAAGAACTTGAAAAGGATAGGGAAATCTATCATGGTCAAATAGTAGAATATAATCAAATTCTGAAAAATGAAGAAAGTATCAAAGAAGAGTTATTATTATTAATGGGAGAAAGAGAGAGTATTCTATATAATTATTTTCCATCATTAGATCAAGCACAAATTCTATATTTATTAAATGATCTTATAGCAGATGATAGGGTAAATATTGCTGATATGAGCTTCATTAGGCCAAGTATAGAGACTAAAGGTGAGCTAGATATTCACAAAATGGATGTGAATATACCTTTAAGTGGTTCTTATGATGGCATTTTAGATATTGTTAGGGCTATAGAGAATAGTCCTAGAAAGATTTTGGTTCATAGTCTTAATTTAGGCAATGAAAATAATGATCAATTAGTAGGTAATATGAATCTAAAGATTTATAGCTTAGAAGGTTTTGCTAAAGCGGAGAAAGATGTAATTCCTATAGACATAGCAGATACTGGAGATGTAAAAACACCTTTTACCCCATATAGTGATTTTACCGAACCCATATCATCTTATGAAGATGATATGAATCTAGATGAATCTGAATTTGAATCTTATGAACCTACAGAAAGAGCAGGGCTAGTTTTATATGAATTTGATGATAGTAATTATGAATTTATTCCTTCTAATCCTAGAGTTAAAGGTAATGTAGTTCCATCTACTATTAGAAAATCTGGCAAATATTCGATGCGACTAGAATATAACATATTAGCTTTGGAAGAGGAAAATCGTGCATATGTTAACTTGAATAATAATGATATATTATTTAAGTATCCTCCTAATTCTATTGGCATGTGGATCTACTCTTATGGCTACTCTCCAGGAACTTTAGGTTTACAGTTAAAAGGACAAGCTGGCGAAGAAATAGAAGTAGAGATAGCGGAAGGCATATCCTGGATGGGTTGGTCCTATATAGAGACTAATTTGCCCCAGGATTTAAAATTGTATCCTTTAAAATTAGAAAGGTTATTTTTTGAAATTCCATACAAGCGGGAAGACTATGGAGTACTGTTGATAGATCAATTAGAAGCTTTTTACTCTGAAAACTCAGATGCCAATGAAAACGAGAAAGTTATAAATGATTTCTATGTAGTACAATCTGGTGATACTGTTAGTGAAATATCAAGGAAAACATATGGAACAATTTCCTATAAAAATGAAATAATGGAGTTAAATGATATAAAACCAGGTGATACACTATCAGTAGGCAGAGTACTGGTTTTAAGACGACGCTAAGGGGTGAAACTATGAAGATAAAGAGATTGTTAGCTAATATATTGCTTATAACCTTGATTTTAAATTCTACAGTTGCATTTGCTAATAGTAGAACTGTTGCTGAACAATATGGCTATGATGATGCTCGTAAATATGTTTTGCAGGAGTATCGTAGAGGAGCCGATGGTTCTGAAATACCTATTAAACCTAACTTTCCTTCAGATAAAGAAATAGAAGATGATTATGAATATGAATTAAGTAGGTTGACCCAAAGAAATATAGAACGATTCATTAAAGAATACTTAATAGGATATGAAGAAGGTTACAAGGGAATAAGAGAGCAGCTATTTGGTTCAGAAGGTGAGGGGTCTGTTCCTGAGGTAGAGCTAAATTACGCCAAATCCCTAGGTGAAAGTATGGGTGAGATTTATGGCTATGATGATTACTATAATAATGTAAAATCTAATTGGTCCAAATCCATCCCATCAAATAGTAAAGTTACTTCCATGTTTAACCTGAATATGGAGACTTCACAATATAGATCTGGGTTTCTAGCTGAGTTTAGGACATACTTTAAAAAGGCCTATGAAGAAGCTTACGAATATGCATTATTAAATATTAAGGATGTTATTATTGGTTCCGCCGTGACAAATGGCAAAGAACTAGGTCATGTTCTTGGTAGTATATATGGTGACAAAGATTACTTTGAAGGTAAATCAAATAATTATAAGAGAGATATACCTTCTGATAATTCTATTGTTAGGGATTACCTACTAAATAGAACTTTAGATGAGTATAGGGCTGGTTTTATAAACGGATTTAAACTTGGATATGAAGAAGGTTATAATGATGCCTATTATAACTCATTTAAGGGAGCAGTAGAATCTGGTAGACATGCCGGTGAATTAAAAGGTGAATTGATGGCTACGAAGGATTACATCGAAAATAAAGCTATGGATTGGAGTAGGCATAAATTACCATCCTCATCTATGACTAATGAATATGGTTTGATTTATCTTTCAAATGTATATAGAGACAGTTTTTTGAATTCCTTTTGGGTAGGATTTGCTGAGAAATATGAAGAAGTATATAAAGGATTAATCAATGAACAGGTTAGTGAGAAAATAGCATATGGGATCGTGCCTATATCAGGTGGACGAATATCAAGTCCAGATAATTCTATTGCTGTGGAGATTCACAAAGGAACATTCTATAATGATATAGCTTTAAGTATCGAAAGGGTACTTGGTGATGGATATGGAGTTGATGAATCAAGATATATTTTAGCTTCAGATATATACAATATACAATTATCTAATCCAAGCCAAAATATGAATAATTCTAATCAAATATCTATTTCCATGGAATACTATGGTAAAAATGATGGTGGAATATACAAGTGGGTTGACAATAAGTGGTGTTACGTATCTTCGCTGATAGGAGCAGATTTGACTGTAATTAATATTAATCCCAATACACTTAGGCAGGGAGATAATCTATACAGGATATTAATAGATAAAAACTACGATATATTAACCGATATTAGAAGTCATTGGGCCAAGGAGGAAATAAACACTTTAGTTAGAAGAAGTATTATAACTGGTTATCCGGACTATACATTTAAACCCGATAGAAATATAAATAGGGCTGAATTCTTAGCTCTTTTGAGTAGAGTGTATCATTGGCAACTACCAAAGAGTACGAAAAACATCAACAGCTTTACAGATTATGAGAGTTTTGGTGCGGCGACTCAACTTATAAGTTATGGAATAGATGCAGGATATATTCTAGGATATGATGACAATACATTTAGGGCTAATCAAGCTATTTCATATAAAGAAGTAGAAATAATTATGGGAAGAGTACTTAATGATTCTAGTTTTAAATGGCATGATACATCTGCTAAGATGTTATATGATAAACAGATTAGATCCAAGGGTTATAACAATATGGACAACAAGATAACTAGGGCTGAAGTTGCATATATGTTATACATTCTGAATGAGTGGAGATATTAATATGACAGAAAAGAAGGGTTATACATTGATAGAATTATTAATAGCTATAGCCCTTTTTTCTATCCTGCTATCTATTGCTATACCCAACTTTAATTTTTATACAAACCTTAGGGAAAAACAGGAGATAGCAGAGTTTAAAAAAGACTTATTATTCGCTCGAAATAGTGCCATTGTTGAAAATCGATACTATATTGTATATTTTAATCATAGTGAAAACTCCTATATTATAAAAACAGGTGAGGCAAGTCCAACTATTAAAAGCAAAACTTTTGGTCAAGGGTTGAAGCTAGATATAGATAATTTAGTAGGTAGTTTTACATTTACACCAAGTGGAGCAACTGGTAATAGTAATACTTTATATATCAATGCAAGAAAGAACAGAAGGTATGTAGTTACTTTAACTCCTGCAACTGGAAGGATTGAGATTAAATTCGAAAAATAGGAATGATTACATATGAAAAATAAAGGATTTATTTTAATAGATATCTTAACAGGGTTATTTTTAATAGGTTTAATAACAGTTGTATCCCTACCTTTAATTAGCTCAAGTCATTCAAATTATTTAACTATAAGAACTATTACAGAAATGAACTACTTAGGCGAAAGTATTTATGAAAGATTATGCTCTGAGGACAATTATTCTAGGGGATTGATTGAGGAATTAACCACGAGTAATGAAGTTTTATTCAATGATTTAAGTCTGGATTATTTAGAAAAATATACTCCTAAAATTAAGAAAACAGGTCAAACTGAAAATCTTTTAGAAATAAAGATTGTAATTACATCAAATTCTCATGGAGGTAATATTGCAGATGTTGAGTTCAAAGGGACGATACTTAGATAATAAAGGTTTTTTCTTATTGGAAATTCTTTTGTCAGTTTCATTGATCTGTATACTTTTATCTAGTGTATATTCCATAGTGCGATTCACTTACAACACCACCATGCAAAGTGATGAAATTGATACTGCCTTATTGAACGGTAGATATGCTATAGAGTATATCAAGGATGAAGTCATGTCAGCAGATAAGATTTACTTCAGCTCAAGATTTACCAATTTAGATTATAATTATCCTAAAAATATTGGTTTTGTAATAATGGAAAAAGAATTAAAATTTGGGAATGGTAAAATTGATAGTATCAATTATAACTACAGGACATATTATCAAAAAAATGACGAGTTAATTAGAATAGCCTACAATACTCCAAATGATTCCTTATTTGAAGGCAATTTGTTTTCTGGTCATAATCAAATATGTAGCGGAATTATTTCCTTTGAAGATAGTAATTTAGATATTGGGAATAATGTAGTAAATCTTTCAATCCATATGGCACAAGGAAATGGATCTTTAAGTCTAGAAACCACAATAAACCTTAGATGCCCTATTGAATAATACAATCGAGGTGGTCTTATGAAAAGGAAGGGATTTATATCTGTTATTGCATTACTAATAATGACTTTCGTTTTAGTAAATTGTGTATTCATATTTTATCTTATGACTCTTCAATCTCATATTGCAAAAAACACTCAAAAAAGTATACAAACTAGAATAGTTAGTGATGAAAATGTAAACAGACTATTCTATGATAAGAAGAATCTTGAAGATTTAATAATACCTGAAATACATAAAACCCTGAGAACCAAAAGACCGCCTTATAACAATATTGGAAGCAATGGTATGCCTGATGGTAGTAGAATAGAAATTCCCACCGGGTCAAGGTTATCTGAAAATATAAAGTCTGCCAACATAAGACTACAAGGGTCAGAAAAGAACCTAATAATTAGTAACATCCCTGATAATTTTGATGAAACCACTACGATGGTAGTCAATATTGAAACTGAGTATTAGGGAATTAGCAATTTTATTGAAGTTAAAGGCACTTGTATCAATAAAATTTTCGAAATAAAGGATCCATATATTTCAGAATCCAGGATGATAGAGTACGATTTAGTTGATGAGTTTAATGAGCTAATGTCTTTAATTGAAGGAAAAATTTTTGATTATGATCCAAAGGGGACCTCATCTTATATGAGAGTAAGTTTAGAAGGAGATGGACTTATTAATGAAAGCTCCATTATAGAAACTTTGGATAATATTAATCGATCATATGGACATAAGTCCAAAAATATAATGTTATGCATTAAAGCTTCAGATAATTCTAGACCAGAAGTTGAAATAAAATTTGATAAAACCAATAGTAGAGATGCAAGAATACTAATTAGAGGTAATATTTACTGTGAGGGAGATTTAATTGTAAGTTCGCCATTTGAACTAGATGGTAATTTAATTATAAATAATGGAAACCTAATCGTAAATTCTGATGCTAAACCTATTGTAAAGGGTAAAGTCATCTTTAATGGAAGTGCCACATTTAACTCTGATGATGTTTCATTTGAGACTGATAAAAGATCGATTTATTTATACGGTTCTTACCTACCTGGATTTTTAGATATGAATATAGATGTTATCAAAAATAAATAAATGGTAATAATAAAAATTATATAAACTTTGCTCTTGTGGTAAATAATAGATATTGATATAATAGCTATGAGACACAGATAAACTCAATACATAAGGTAATTGAGAATGGAGGTAAATGAATGATATCAGCAGGTGATATTAGAAAAGGTGTTACTTTTGTTTGGGAAGGAGATGTTTATCAAGTAATTGATTTTCAACATGTTAAACCCGGCAAAGGTGCAGCTTTCGTAAGGACAAAGTTAAAAAATGTAATGACTGGTGCTACAAAGGATGTTACTTTTAACCCAACTGAAAGATTTGAAAAAGCAAATATTGAGACAAAGGAAATGCAGTACTTATATAATGATGGTGAGTTATATTATTTTATGGATACCGAATCATATGAGCAATTACCATTGGAAAAAGATGCTGTTGAAGAAGCAATTAAATATCTTAAAGAAAACGATAATGCAACTATTCGCTTCTTTCAAGGCAAAGCCTTTGAAGTTCAAGCTCCAAATTTTGTTGAGTTAGAAGTTACTGAAACTGAGCCTGGTGTAAAAGGTGATACTGCTCAAGGTGCCACTAAACCAGCAACTGTTGAAACAGGTGTTACAATATATGTTCCCCTATTTGTCAACTTAGGTGATAAGATCAGAATAGACACTAGAACTGGGGAATATATGTCTAGAGCATAAAAATAAAAAACTGGAGGGATTACTATGGACTACTTATTTCAAAAAGTATCATATTTACAAGGTTTAGCAGATGGATTAGGTGTAGATGAAAATACCAACGAAGGTAAACTAATTACACATATAATCGATGTGCTAGGAGAATTCGCTGAAGTACTAGACGAAGTTATGGAAGATCAAAGAGACCTAGAAGAATATGTTAACTTTATCGATGAAGATTTAGCAGATGTTGAAGAAGAAATATATGACATAGATGAGTATGATGAGTTCGATGAAGATGATTTTGACTTTGATTTCTATGATGATTGTTGTGACGATGAAGATTGTGGATGCTACATCGACGAAGACGAGGAAGATTAATTTCTTATATCCTAAAAGCTTAAAACCAAAATGGTTTTAAGCTTTTTTTAGTTTGACGGGCATGTCATGTGTCTAAGGTGGAAGTCCTAAAGGGGCGTAGTTACCGACGAACCCAATAGCAACTTGCAAGTTTCACACCGTGAGGTGTGGGAGAGAGGAAGCAATAGGGAAATCGTGGCTTGACGGACAGAAACAGGATACAAGGCGAATTAGGCGGATAAGTTGGCTAAAGACAACAAAGTCCAAAAGGTAACCGTAACCCTAATGCGTAAATCCTGCAAGTAAACGAGGAAAGACATATGGCTTAACCCGTGAGGTCTCATGAGCGATACAGTAGTAACAACTAATCATGAGAAGTCAGCAGAGGTCATAGTAGCTAAGTTTTTTTTAGTGAAGGACTGAACAATTAAAAAGCACAATACAAAATGGATGTAGCTTGGATAGTCTGATTGATACAGGTGAAAACGTAAAGGGAACCCAAGGTCACTAAATTAAGGTATTTTCAAGCAAGCGAAAAGGAGTAGAATGCACATTATGACAAATTTATTAGACAAAATTCTAGACCGACAAAATATGTATCAAGCACTTAAAAGTGTATGCTCAAATAAAGGAGCAAGTGGAGTCGATGGAATAACTATCGACGAAATTGATGGATACATTAGGGAAAATTGGCCAAGAATTAAAATCGAGATAGAAGAAAGATGTTACAAACCGCAACCAGTTCTAAGAGTAGAAATTCCAAAACCTAATGGTGGCACTAGAAATTTAGGAATACCTACAGTCATGGATAGAATAATACAACAGGCAATAGTACAGGTATTAAGTCCTATTGTAGATAAGGAATTCTCAGAATTCAGCTACGGATTTAGACCAGGTAGAAACTGTGAAATGGCTATAGTAAGACTACTTGAATATTTTAATGATGGATACCTTTGGGTTGTAGACATTGACTTGGAAAAGTTCTTTGATACAGTCCCACAAGACAAATTAATGAGCCTAGTACACGATATCATAGATGACCCTGATACCGAATCATTAATCCGAAAATTCCTTCAAGCAGGAATAATGGATAAAGGTGAATATCAGCCATCAGAAACAGGAACACCACAAGGAGGAAATCTATCCCCTCTTTTGAGCAACATAATGTTAAACGAACTTGACAGAGAGCTAGAAAGTCGTTGACTAAATTTTGTCCGTTACGCAGATGACTGTATCATAACAGTAAAAAGTAAGGCATCAGCAAAAAGGGTAATGGACTCTATTACCAGTTGGGTTGAAAGAAAATTAGGCCTAAAAGTTAATGCATCAAAAAGTAGAATAACTAGACCACCAAACTTAAAATACCTAGGATTTGGGTTTTGGATAGATGGAAGAGTTAGCCAATGGAAAGCACGACCTCATCAAGACTCCATTAAAAGATTTAAGTACAAACTTAAAAATCTAACACAAAGAAAATGGTCTATTAGCTTTACAGAGCGACTAAAGAAATTAAATCAAGTGATAGGAGGATGGATAAATTATTTTCTGATAGGCTCCATGAAAGGAGTGCTAACAGAGATAGACTCAAGACTTAGAACAAGACTTAGAATGATAATTTGGAAGATGTGGAAAGTGCCATCAAAAAGGCAATGGGGATTACAAAAGTTAGGAATTAACAAAGACTTAGCAAGATTAACCTCATACTGTGGAGATAGGTACTACTTTGTAGCAACAAAAACCTGTGTGTCAAGAGCAATCTCAAAGGGAATCTTAACCCAAAGAGGGCTGGTAAGTCCATTAGACTACTATGAACACAGGCGTAATGTTAGATTTAATTGAACCGCCGTATACCGAACGGTACGTACGTGTGGTGTGAGGGGGAAAATTTATTTTTCCCTACTCGATTATCTAAAATTTTGTTATTACTTTTTAATTAATGGAATATTTAAATCTGTTTCTCATAGAATTTATTAAAGGGGGGACAGGTTGTGCAAAGAGAAGTAGATTGTTTTAATAATGTACTTGAATATTTGAGTCAAAACATAAGTACAATGCTCAATACAATTCCAAATTATGCCAAGGCAAAAGTTGAAGAGATCAGAATAAGAAATGGCTGCCCCTTAAGTATATATCTAGATGGAAAAGATTATTTTATAACAGGAGATTATAGAATGACAGAGGAAATACAGAAAGGATACTTAGTTCAAAGGGAAGACATAAATAATACATTTCAATTGATTACAAATCACTCTATATATGCTTTTTCGGAAGATATAAAAAAAGGCTATATAACTATAACAGGAGGCCATAGAGTTGGCATAGGGGGAAAAGTGATCTATAGCAATAAAAGTGTAGATATTATCAATACAATATCATCACTTAACATAAGAATAGCTAGACAAAAGAAAGGTGTTTCTAATCACATAATCCCATATCTCATGGATAGAAATACAAACGTTTATAATACACTAATAATATCGCCTCCACAATGTGGCAAGACAACCTTACTTAGGGATATAGTAAGAAACTTAAGCAATGGCAAAGGCTCTATATATAAAGGATTTAAAGTCAGTTTAATAGATGAAAGATCTGAGATTGCTGGAATGTATAATGGAGCTCCCCAAATGGATGTTGGAATTAGAACGGATGTATTAGACGGATGCATGAAATCCGATGGCATAATGATGGTAATACGAGCAATGTCTCCAGATATCATTGCTGTAGATGAGATTGGCGGTGAAGATGATATAAGGGCAATTGACGAAGCCTTAAGGGCAGGAATTAAACTAATGGCTACGATTCATGGTGATGGATTAGATGATTTAAAATATAGATCAAACCTATATAAGATATTACATGAAAAGATATTTCAAAGATTTATTGTATTAGATAGATCAAAAGGAGTTGGTACCATAAGACATATACTTGATGGAAATAGTTTTAAAGATATTAACAGTGGAAAGAGGAGTCTAGATGGTAGCTATTAAGATTATATTCAATTCTTTAATATTGATACTTTCATCTATAATGGGTTTTGCATTTGGTAATATTTATAGCAAACGTGCTAAAAGCTTACTTGATTTACAATATTGTATTCGAGTTTTACAAAGTGAGATAATAAATGGTAATACTCCTCTGCCAGAAGCTTTAGAAAATGTATCAATTAAAGGTAGAGGTGCAATTTCCAAATTATTTAAGCAAATAAAAGATGATTTGGTTATTGAGAAACGTGAGGATATATACTATAGTTTCTTGTTGCATAAAGATCTATTGAAGAACAAATATGCATTAAGTCCTCAAGATATAGAAATATTTCTTTATTTGGGAAAGATTTTAGGAAAGACAAATTCCAATGATCAAGATAAGAATATGGCTTTCATAATAACTCAGCTTGAAAATCATTATATTGAAGCGGACAAGGAGAAATCTAAGAACACAAAACTCTATAGAACACTGGGATTTCTTATTGGATTAGGGGTTGTCATTATATTAATATAGGGAGAGATAATTATGGACGTAGATTTAATATTTAAGATAGCTGGAGTGGGAATAGTGACTGCAGTATTACACACTGTATTAGCAAAGGCAGGAAAGGAAGAATACGCATATTTAACCACCCTAGTAGGAGTTGTCATAGTATTGGGTGTGGTGATTAATCTTGTAAGTAATTTATTTGATAATGTGAAGGTGTTATTTAAACTATATTGAGGTGATGAAATTGGAGATATTTCAAATAGTGGGTATTGGAATTATTGCTACGATTCTAGTGGCTGTCCTAAAGGGTGTAAGATCTGACTTTGCAATATATATTTCCATAGTCGCTGGAGTTATAATTTTCTCCATGGTCATCCATCATATTTCATATATTATTGACACCATACAGGATTTATCTAGAAGGGCAAATCTTGAGATAACTTATTTTTCAACTATTTTAAAAATCATTGGTACTGCCTATGTTGTAGAATTTGGATCTCAGATTAGTCGCGATGCGGGTGAGAATTCCATCGCTATGAAAATTGAACTTGCCGGAAAAATTATCATAATGACTTTAGCAATCCCAATACTTT
>JAAYGX010000173.1 GCA_012735585.1 Tissierella sp. | reverse complement strand
TTCATAATAATTCCCCCAATCCTTATTCTAGACTTAATAGCTCATCGGATAGATAAAATGTCTTGTTATTTATAAAAATATTTCTTATATCTCCCTGTGAACAATCTGTGTCTTTAATGTTTATAATCTCTTTGTTGAGATTTTCCATCTTTTTATCTAACTGATATACTGTAATTGCCGCTTCCTTTAGTTCATCCTTTAACCTTTGGGGAACATCATTATTATATTTATAATAAATTTTGTGTTCTAAACTTGCCCAAAAATCCATGCCTATGGTGCGAATTTGAACTTCTACACAAACATCTTCAACCCTATCAGACATAAAAACTGGAACTTCTAAAATCAAGTGAAGGCTTCGATACCCATTATCCTTAGGGTTTTTTATATAATCCTGATATTTTATCACTTTTAAGTCCTGCTGTTTTTGCAACATTTCACTTATTATATATATATCTGAAACAAATGAGCAAACGATACGAATTCCTGCTATATCCCTAATATTTTCTTTTATGGAATATAATGAAATATCTAAACCTTTTCTTGATAATTTCTCTAAAATACTTTCTGGACTTTTGATTCTAGACTTCACATGTTCAATTGGATTATAATCATGTATATACTGAAACTCCTCATTTAAAATATTAATTTTTGTTTTTACCTCTTCAAGTCCAAATTTATACGACATTAAAAATCTCTTTAATTCTTTTTCTATTATCTTTAACTGATTCATATCAACTGATGCTTTTATTTCCATTCTAAGCTTACTCCTTTTGTATATTTTAGTTTAAATACTCATTTTATTTGTTTAGGTAGTCTGACAGTAATATCTGTTCCATTTCCTAGGTAACTTTTTACATCAATTTGTCCTCCACACAAATCTACTATACGTTTCACAAGAGAAAGCCCTAATCCATTACCTTCAGTAGTACGAGACGAGTCCCCTTGATAAAACTTCTCAAATATTTGATGTATAGTTTCGTCTTTCATTCCTATTCCATTATCTGAAATTTTGACCATAATATGCTCCACTTCATCGCGGCATTTTATTGTTATTTCTCCCTTATTCCTACTAAACTTAATAGCATTTCCTAATAAATTTAGCCAAACATGGGATAGCATTTCTTCATCGCTATAATACTCCATAGGATCTAACTGAATATTTAAATCAATATCCTTCCTTTCCCACTCCATCTGTAAAAGCAGTATACAATTTCGAATCTGTTCGTCTAGGGAAAATAGCTTTTTATCTGTAACAATTTCTTGATTCTCAAGTTTTGTTAAAAACAAGATGTTTGATGACATATTTGCCAGTCTTTCCGATTCCCTAATGATTATTTTAATATATTCTTGGCTTTTTTCATCAGTTAAAGAGGTATTTTTAAGTTGCCTTGCAAATCCTCGTATGGATACTATTGGCGTTCTAAACTCATGAGAAAAATTATTGATAAAATCCTTACGAAACATCTCAATACTGCTTAATTCTTTTGTCATAATATTGAAGCTCCTAATAAGCTCACCAAATTGGTGGTTTTTCTTAAGCTCTTTCACCTTAACATTAAAATCACCTTTTGATACTTCTTCAGTAGCTGCAATTAATTCATTTAAAGGCTTTAATAGATAATTCCCTACTGGTAAAGTAAGTATGGTCCCAATAATTGTACTTGTAATAAGCCCCGTTATGAGAAATGCTATTCTAGCAGATTCTACTTGAACAAAAAAATTGTATTGATGCAAAAAAATCAAAACAATACCTGATAATATACTGGAACATATCATCATTATAAATACAAAAACAACTAAAGCAACATTTAAACTGCGAAACCTACCCATTAGAGTTCCACCGCCTTATACCCTAATCCACGTATTGTTATGATTTCAAAATCCCCACTTTCCTTAAAACGTTCCCTTAGTCTATTAATATGTACATCTACAGTACGTTCATCAGAATCATTCTCCAATCCCCATATTTCATCCATTAGTTGCCTTCTGGTAAAAATTTTATTTTGATAGGATAGTAGTTTGAAAAGCAGCATAAACTCCTTTTGAGGAAGTTCTTCAATCTTTCCTCCTTGCTTTACTGTAAGTTCATCATAATATAGTTCTGTTTTCCCAATTATAAGTCTATGCTCATTGACAATTTGAGACCGTCTTAAAAGTGCTGCTATACGCAAAATCATCTCTTCTTCATCTACTGGCTTTACCATATAATCATCAGTACCTGTAATAAATCCCTTCTTCTTATCTGAAGGTGTATCCTTTGCTGTTACCATCAAAATTGGAAGATTGTATCTTGACTCCCTTAATACCTTTGTTAGTTCATAACCATCCATATTCGGCATCATAATATCTAATACGATTAAATCTATATGCTGCTTGTCTAAAATCTCCAAAGCCTCTAGTCCATCCTTTGCTAAAACTGGTGTATATCCATTTTCTATAAGAACAGCCTCCATAAGCTTTCGTACATTAGAATTATCCTCCACAACCATTATGTTAAACATATTTAAGCCTCCCTACAAAATTTGAGTTTATTATATCATAGATAAATATCTTTTAACTTTGTTCCTTATTATGTTTCTATAATACATGTTTAATGTTAACTGAATTTAAATTAATCTAAAAAACCTATGCTTTTTTATTAGCATAGGTTTTTTCGGTACCTTACTACCCTATTATCATTGATGTTTTTATATACTATTTATGCCATAATTCAAGAGTTTCAAGAAGAATTCTTTTGCTATCTAAATCTGCTTCTATATTAGAATCAATATCCCCACCAAAAAGTCTATAATTATGTCCATATTTTTCAATAACGTTAGCAAAAGTGTGACCTGCATTTTCATATCCATGTATGATAACTTCGCTTTTAGCATGTTCTTTTATAATATCAGAATTTAACTTAGCATCATAAGCCCTATCGTCTCCACCATAAAATATTAAAATTTTAGCGCTAGAATTTTCGACTTTGATTCTAGCTTCCTCTAAATTGGTACTATTTTTTAATTCAGCTGTCATAGATATGCGCTGGTCATAGGGTTTGTTTAATAATACACTTATTACTGCCTGAGAATATCCCCTGGCTCCAAACTTTCCATCTAGATAGTCTAGTTCCTTGCCATCATAGGTCCATGGAGATACTTCAGCAAGGTGGTTTGGTTTAGAAACATGGGCTAAGGGTCCAAATAATACCAGATTATCAATGGTATCATAATATGTGGACATCAATAAGGCTAACTCCGTTCCCTTAGAAAAACCTAATACAGTAATGGTATCTGAATTCTGACAGTTTTCCTTGATATAAGAATATATTTCTTCATATATTTCCACTGGCACCCTTTCCAAAGATTCCGATTGGCCGTTTAGCCCAAAGTATGATACTGCAAGAACTTCATAGCCATCACTGCAAAGATAATCAGACATATGGTCGTATACACCTCCTTCTGATCCACCAAATGTAATAACTACTCCCTTATGTCGAATATCATGAGGTATATAATGCCAGCCTCTTATATAGCCTTCTTTTAACCTTTTCTTTATAAATCTTATGCTTTCAGGACTTGATCCATAGATTTCATCTTTTCTGGGATGAGTTTTAAAAGCTTATTCTGCCTCATCTATTTTAGTTTGATTTATTTTTCTAGATACACGTACAAAACCTGTCAATAAAGTTGTAAATAATAGTATGAAAATAATAACTTTCCCTATTCTCTTAAATACCTTTTTCATAACAACCCCCTTGTATCCAAATATAATTAATCTATGCACTTTATTTGTGATGATTATAATATAATTTATAACAATATCAAATACAATTTGAAACTTTAATAATTTCTTTAATTTTATATTCTTGACTATAACCTCTTTCTCATATTCCCTACTCTCCCTTTACTTTATGAAATCTTATCTTTATAATATGAAATAAGGAAATTTATTTCAACAGGCATCAATGCCCGTTTTTGATGAAATTATTGAAACTACATACTTAGGAGGTGTTGTTTTGTTTTATAATCTTAATTTATTTGGAAAAAGATTAAGGGAAATAAGAAATACTTTGAAACTTAAACAAATATACATAACTGAAGTAACTGGTATTGGCGATAAAACTATTAGAAGAATTGAAAGTGGTAAAGTATTACCTAAATTAGATACTCTAGAGATCTTATCTTCTGTTTATAAAGAGGATTTAGTCTCCCTACTCATTGAATATAGACTTGATGATTACTCTGTTTTCTTAGAAATAAAAAATAAAATAGAATTAAAATTGGATAATGAAATACAACATACCTTAAACATTGAATTAAAAGAATTAAATATATTATTGGCTTCCGTTAAAAATTCATATTATAAAAATCTTATTCATCAATTAATTTTATTTACTGAAGCTATTATTCTTTATAAGAATAAAAGTTATAATAATAATGAAGTTCTTGATAAATTTGTAAAAGCTCTTAAAATAACGACTCCTTTGTTTGATTTAGATGATTTTAATTTATTTGTATATTCTTCTATGGAAATTAGAGTATTAATGAATATAGCTTTCGTATTTAATAGATTAAAGGACAAAGAAAAATATCTAGAAATAATGGAATTCTGTGTAAAGTCAGTAGATACTGATGAAGAAATATATCCTAAACTATGTCACAATTTGGCTGGTGCTTATACTAGAAATAAAGAATTTGAAAAAGCATTGGATTATTCTATTATGGGTATTAAATCCTGCCAAGAAAATAGAAATTTCAATGGTTTAAGTCTTCTATATTATGGGAAAGGAAATTCTGAATATAGATTAAATAAGGAAGAGTATATGGAATCTTTTAAAACTTCTATATACTTGTGTAAAGCTTTTGGACAACCCTCGTTAGAAAAGGCTATAATAGATAAGTGTAAAAAGTTTTTTGATATTGATTTATAAGATAATTTATTTTACCACATGAAAAGACACAAGAGAATCGTCCCCTTGTGTCTTTTTATTATATTCTTTCTAATCTTATTCCTGTCATTTGACCATTTAGGTCTTGTTGCTCTAATCCTTCTTCAGATATTCTTTCTATTGTAACCGCTAGTGTTTCTGATTTGATAAAGTCTTCATATTCATCTATGGCTGATGCAATTTCATCGCTGCCGTCATAGAAGATATTGATATTATCTAGAACTTCGTATCCATTATTCTTTCTCATTTGTTGTATTTTGGATACAAACTCTCTAGCATATCCTTCATTGATCAGTTCAGGAGTCAGTGTAGTATCTAAGATTACAAATAGATTGTTTTCCATGATTACATTAAATCCTTCTTTTGATGAAATAGTTACTAGAACATAATCTTTTTCTATTTCTGTATCTTCACCATTTAGGTTTAGAACTATTTTTCCTTCTGATTCTAGTTTTTCAACTGTTTCCTTTGCATCAAGTTGACTTAAGCTTTTTCCAAAAGCTTTAATCTTTGGTCCCAATACGGATCCTGCTACTTTGAAGTTTGGTTTCAAGGAATAGTTCATAAATTGGGATAAATCTTTCTCAAAGACTACTTCCTTAACATTTAGCTCTTCCATAATAAGTGGAACAAGATCTTTTATTTGTTCTTCATATTTACCATCTATAACTACTTCACCTAATGGTTGACGCACCTTAATTTTAGCTGTTTCACGAGATGCTCTTCCTAGTGCAACAAGGTCTCTTACTAAATCCATTTTTTCTTCAATTTCCTTGTTTATTAGGGATTCATTTACTTCAGGATACAGTGCCAAGTGCACAGACTCTTCTCCTGTCAAATTTTGATATAATTCTTCAGATGTAAATGGTACAAAAGGTGCTATCATTTTACAAATTCCTACTAATATCTCATAGGTCGTATTATAAACAGCTTTCTTATCGTCATCTAATTCTGTTGACCAGAATCTTCTTCTACATCTTCTAATATACCAATTGGATAAATCTTCAATAACAAAGTCTTGAATAGCCCTTACTACTTTTGTAAGTTCAAATATCTCCATATCAGCAGTACAATTCTTAACCAAAGAATTATACTTTGATAATATCCATTGATCTATCTCTGGTCTATCTTCATAGTCAATTTCAAATTCCCTAGGGTCAACCTCATCTGTATTTGCATATAGGGAAAAGAAATTATATACATTTCTTATACTTCTAAAGAATTTGGATTCAACTTCTCTAAGTCCATCTTCATCAAATTTTGTTGGTGTCCATGGCGGTGATACATGTATTAAATACCATCTCAACACATCTGCACCATATCTGTCAAATAAGTCAAATGGATCTACAGTATTCCCTCTTGATTTGGACATTTTCTTGCCATCTTTGTCTAGGATCAAATCATTGACAAGTACATTCTTATACGGTGATTTACCTGTAACAAATGTTGATATCGCTATTAATGAATAGAACCATCCTCTTGTTTGGTCTATCCCTTCATTGATAAAGTCTGCTGGGAATAATGAGTCAAAGTTCTCCTTATTCTCAAATGGATAATGATGTTGTGCAAATGGCATAGCTCCACTATCAAACCAAACGTCTATTACATCCTTTTCCCTTGTCATTGTAGATCCACATTTATCACATTTTAGATGTACGTCATCTACATATGGTCTATGGAGTTCTATACTTTCATCTATATCTTCGATTGCTCTTTCAACCAATTCAGCTCTGGAGCCTACACTATCCGTATGACCACAGTCATTACATTTCCATATCGGTAGTGGTGTACCCCAATATCTGCTTCTTGATATTGCCCAGTCATTAATATTTTCTAACCAGTTTCCAAATCTCTTTTCTCCAACAAAATTAGGATACCAGTTTACCTCATTGTTGTTCTCAACTAGTTTATCTTTCAACTTCGTCATCTCTATATACCAAGATGGTTTTGCATAATATAAAAGTGGCGTACGGCATCTCCAACAGTGTGGATAGTTATGTGCCATTCTTTCCTTCTTATATAGTTTTCCATTTTCTCTTAGCCATATAATAATATCTGGATCTGCTTCCATTACAAATCTATCTTTCCAAGGTGTCTCAACAAATTTTCCTTCTTCAGAAACTGGTTGCACTACAGGCAATCCATATCTTCTTCCTGTATTGTAGTCATCTTCACCAAAGGCAGGTGCTGTATGAACGATACCTGTACCATCTTCAGTAGTTACATAGTCTGCTACTGTAACAAAAAATGCTTTTCCAGGAACATCTATAAATGGAATCAATTGTTCATATTCCACGTATTCTAAGTCTTTACCTAATAATTTTTCTAATACTTCGTATTCTTCCTCTAGAACCTTAGGAGCTAGGGCCTCTGCTAAGTAGTAGATTTCATCATTTTGTTTTACTTTTACATAGGTAACTTCAGGATTTACTGTTAAGCTGACATTGGATGGTAATGTCCAAGGTGTAGTAGTCCATGCTAAAAAGTACTCATTTTTATCTTTTAATTTAAACTTTGCTACTGCTGTTTCTGATTTTATTTCTTCATAACCTAATGCAACCTCATGGGTAGCCAGACCAGTACCACAACGTGAACAGTATGGTAATATCTTATGTCCTTCATAGATATAACCTTCTTTATAGAATTTGTTTAATATCCACCATACGGATTCTATATAGTCATTATCCAGAGTTATATATGGATTATCTAAATCGATTAGATAGGCCATTCTTTCTGTCATATCTCTCCAAAGTTTTTCATATCTAAATACTGATTCTTTACATTGCTTATTGAATTCTTCTATTCCATAAGCCTCAATGTCTTTTTTATCCTTAAGATTTAGTTGTTTCTCAACTTCAATCTCTACAGGAAGTCCATGAGTGTCCCATCCAGCTTTTCTTTTAACTTGGAAACCTTTCATCGTCTTATATCTACATGTCAAATCCTTTAATGTTCTTGCCATAACATGATGTATTCCTGGTTTACCATTTGCTGTAGGAGGTCCTTCGTAAAATATATATGGTTTACTTGGATCTCTTGTTTCTACAGATCTTTTAAGTAAGTCAATTTCATTCCAATATTCGGAAATCTTATGTTCACGATCCTTTACAGGTTCATTAGATAATTCATTAAACCTTTTCAAATTAATCTCTCCTTGTTCTAAAATACAAACCTTTTACAAATAATAAGTCCCTAAGTCAATGACTTAGGGACGAAAATTTCGCGGTACCACCCAAATTACAAGATAACACTCTTGTCTCTCAAATAGGATAACGGCCTCACCGTAATACCTTACTGTAATTTTTCAGGTATTATGCTCTAAGGTGATTTTCACAAAATATTTATAATAATCTTTCACCAGATGATTATCTCTCTTTAATAAACTTATTTGCGACTGTCCTTATCATTGCATATATTTATACTTATACTATAATATCGTAAATACTAGTATTTTGTCAAGATTTACTTGAAAAATTTATAACAATTCTTCTTGCATCTGTCTCAACTTATATACCATTGTACTTGTATCTAAGTCAACCATATCATAAGTTATAAATTCACCCTTTTTAATATCTTGTCTTACTATAGTATTGCCATTAACTAGGCCTATAGGTAAGAGTCTTTCCTCTTTAGACTTTTCATATACTTCAATGCTTCCCAGTATAGTGTATTCCCCAATACCGTCAAGTCTTTCACCTTTTTTTAAATCCCTTTTAGCAATTGTAACCACCTCTGCTACAGGTTTCCCAATTGGTGCTATCGTTGCTTCATTGTGTATCATAGCTTTTGCAACTGTTATAGGGGTTTCTAGACTAGTTAGATGATATGGTCTGTATAGTACATAATTTGGTCCATCACCCATACTTAAATATTTCATTTCCTCATGAACCTGGGGTAGCTTAGTCGTAACTATGGCAAATACTCCTGGTGCAATACCATTGACATAATCTACTACTCCATAGTTATTTAGGATACCACCATCTTCTTTTAATCTAAATAGATCTGGTAATTCCTTTACAGTTGCAGTTGGCCCATGGGCACCTCTTATATCTGGTATAAAGCCTGTTGAATTAGCCATAGCTGCCATCTCAATCATTGTATTAGTCCCATCTACAAAGGATGCAAGTCTTAATGGCTTTAATTTTTTTTCCAAAGCTTTTTGTCTCACAGTATCTGGCGTTGCATCCCAATCTATAGGATTATTTTTACCTTTACCTATCGCTACAATATCAAAACCCAAAGCATCAGCAAAGTCATATATTTCCTTAACACTACCAGGCTCATCACCTGCAGTGCCTGTGTATATAACCCCTGCACTTTTAGCTAATTTATTAAGTATTGGTCCTACAGTCACATCAGCTTCTACATTTACCATGACGATATGTTTGTGATTAAATATAGAGTCCATAGCTATCCTAGCCCCTGTATCTGGTATGCCTGTTGCATCTACAACCACATCTACTAGATTTGCTTTAGTCGCATATTCTGTAACATCTGTAACTACAAACTTTCCTTTTTCCATTGCTAGGTTTATCTCACTTAGGGTCCTCCCAATGACTATATCATCTTTAGAAACACCAGCTAGCGTATATGATTCTATTGCATCTTCAATCTTTCTACTTACCACTAGTGATGGTATCATGCCTTTCATAAGCATCATTTGGCTGACCATTCCTTTACCCATAAGGCCAGCACCTACTAGAGAAACCTTGATCTGTTGATTTTTTTCTTCTAATCTTTTTAACTGATTATTTATCCCTGACATATATTCCTCCCAAATCTTAATTTGACCTTGTAGCTGCATGGAGTCCAGCTACAAAACCTGATGACCATGCCCACTGTAAATTAAATCCTCCGCAATTCCCATCTATATCTAATAATTCACCAGTCATATACAAACCCTTAACTAATTTTGATTCCATGGTTTTATCATCTATTTCCTTTGTATCTATTCCACCTGCAGTTACTTGGGCTTGACCCCAACCTTGACTGCCTATAATCTCAAATTCCCAAGAGGTAAGTACATTGGCTAAACTATCTAACTCATCTGTTGATAATTTAGAAACATTTTTATCTTTATCCACATTTAATTCTTTTAATATAGGAATTATCAACCTTTTGTTGATTAGTCCAATTAAAGCTTCTTGAATCGTCTTCTTAGGCATAAACTCAAATCTTTTAGCCAAGTACCTTACCATATCTTCCTTAGTTCTATTTGGAATAATTGATATTCTTAATTTTATATCTTGCTGATTCCTTTGATAATCCAAGGCTGTTCTACTTAGCTGTAATATTGGTGGCCCCGATATTCCATAGTCTGTAAATAGTATATCCCCACTATCACTCATAATTAATTGATCATTTGAATAAAGTGAAGCTACACCGGGAAACTTAATACCTTTTATTGATTTAAAAATATTGCCTTGTAGTTTTAATTGAACCAATCCAGGTAGTATGTCTATTAATTTGTGACCAAATGATTTTGCAAGACTATATCCATTACCATCAGATCCACTAACTGGCATTGCCATTCCACCAGTTGCTAATATTACTTTATCCGATTCAAAGGTTCTGCCATCCTTTAGTTTTAATTTAAAATTTTTATTTTTATTTATATCCACAACATAAGCTTCCACTATAAGCTCTATTCCTGAATTTTCTATTTCATAACGCAAAACATCTAACATACTAGAAGCTTGGAATGAATTTGGAAACACTTTATTATCCTCCACAGCTGGAGTAATACCCATCATCTCAAAAAAATCAATAGTCTGGTACAAATCAAAACTATATAATGCATTATAAACAAACTTGGGATTTTCTCCATGATAGTTTTCCAAAAAGGTATCGTAATTTATAGTGGTATTTGTATAATTACATCTACCATTTCCTGTTGCTAAAAGTTTCTTTCCTACCCGATCATTTCTTTCTAATATAGTTACATCAGCTCCATTCCTTTTAGCTACGATTGCAGCCATCATTCCTGATGCTCCTCCACCTACTACGATAATTTTATTCGACATAGAATTAACTCCTTTTAACAAGACTTACTGTTCTATTTTATACTTTATTGATACTCTTGTCTAGTTTACCATTCCATACAAAATGAATATAATAATATAGAGCAATCCATCCTGATATTTAAATCTCAATGGATTGCCCTAATAATCTTAATCTAATCTTCTTTAATACTATCTATCGCTTCTTCAACTGATGGATAAATATTGCCTATTTCTTCAATAGCTCCTACTACATATTGGTTTAACCCATGTGGAATATATTTACCCCTATAATTATGTGCATCACCTAATCTTATATCACTTAAATGAGCATACACCTTCTTCTTTGGGACTTCTTTCTCTAGAAGTTCAACAATCTCATCAATGGATAATTCTGAATTACTATTTTTTAAACTAATCAGCTTTTCTCTTAATATTTCGATTCCATGACAGATACCAATTTCATATATAGTTCCTGAATCTTCATCATCTAATTCTGCTAATATAACGCTACTTTCTATAACTCTATCTGTATCACCGTAAAATATATCCCTTGCTGTAGGTAAATTTGTTTTATCATTTATTTCATCATTTTCTATAGGATTGTAGAATTCTATATTTTGTAATTTCTTTTTCACTAATTCACCTTCATACAATCTTTGTTTGATATCTCCTTGTTTAAATAACTTACCTGCTATATATCCTTTTTTCATCATTATACCTCCAAAATTATATATATTATATTGTATCATCAATATGAGCTTCCATCTAGTATTGAGAATAATGAGACTAAAAAAGAAAATCCTCAAGTAGGATTTTCTTTTTTTCTATGTTCTATAATTATATTTTATGTTATTTACTTTTTTTGCTAATTTACTTTCAGCAAAAGTTAAAACTATATTTAATGTAATCCCTACTATGGCTGCGAAACTTAATCCTGAGATGGACACTGTTTCGTTTAGTGTTATACCTATATTCATATTTAATAACTGGCCTAACAGGTCGCTGCCTAGTCCAATTACTAAGATTGAGCCCATTACTAATATGTTTTTGACATCGAACCTTACTTTTTCATTCTTTATGGTCCTTACACCTATTATGGATATCATACTGAACAGCATCAGTGATATTCCACCCATTACAGCATTGGGTATTGATATAAGCACTCCACCGATTTTTGCAATAAATCCTAGTGCTACTGCAAATATTGCTGCTAGTCTTAATATTGATGGATCATAGTTCTTAGTTATTGCCAATACTCCTGTATTCTCACCGTAAGTTGTATTTGCAGGTCCTCCTACCAATGCAGCAAACAATGTAGCGACTCCGTCTCCTAAAAGTGTCCTATTAAGACCCGGATCTTCTATAAAGTTCTTTCCAACGACTTGACCATTGGTTGTGATATCACCTAAATGTTCCATAAATACTGCTAGAACTACTGGTACAGTAATTGCTACTGCAGCAAAGTCGAACTTTGGTAATTGGAATGGTGGCATTGCTATTAATTGGCTTTCTTTGATAACTTCTGTATTAACCATATTTAAATTTAGTGCTATTGTGTAACCAACAACTACTGCAATTAGTATTGATAACTGTTTTATAAAGCCTTTACCTTTGAAGTTAATTAGTAATGCTGTTCCAAGTGTTATCCCTGCTAATACAAGGTGCTCACTTGCCATTGAATAAGCTGTAGGTATAAGACTCAAACCTATTACTATAATCATAGGTCCAACGATACTTGCTGGCAATAACTTTTTAATTCTAGCAAGTCCAACAAATTTTACTAGCCCTGCTATAATTACATACATAAAACCAGCTACCATTATGCCTCCTTGAGCATATGCTAAATCTCCACCGTATAAATCTTTAATTGTCAATATTATTGGAATAAAAGCGAATGATGAACCTAAGAATGCTGGTACTTTTCCTTTAGTAAATGCGTGGAATATAAGGGTTCCCACACCAGCTGTGAATAAAGCAATTGAAGGGTTAAAACCCGTAAGAATTGGTACCAATACTGTAGCACCAAACATTGCAATTAGATGTTGTAAAGCTAATACTGTCTTCTTTGCACCTTTTAAAACCACAGAATCATCAACTGTAGTTTTAGACATAACATTATCTACCATTTTACATTCTCCTTTCCAGCCTCACAGGACTAGTTTAAAGTATTTTGTTTTTCCTTGGTCAATTATAGCATCTATATAATTAATATGCAAGAACTATTTTATATCTCTTCAAATAAAATGCGACAGAAGAACCACTACATGCCCGTATGGTATCCTCTTATCGCACTATGGGAGCTTAATTAACACAAATATCATTATGATCACACCAATAAAACCAAAAATAGGATATATGATACTTACCAAATTTGCAAAGCCTATCTTTGCAAGGGGTATTGATGATAAACAAAGTAAGATTATTGCTTTCATCTTATTTTTATCGGAGAATCTATTTACAAAACCAAATCCATTGGCTAAAGCTGTAGTAAATATGGAAATCCACAGGATTACTGCGTAAACTTTTCTGTATCCTTCTCCCACCAAACTTGAAATCTGAAGCATTGGAATATCTAAATGATGGACTTCATTATAAAATATAAGCATAGGATTCAATATAGATATTGCTAGAATATAAAGAAATATTCCTCCTACTGCGCCTCCTAGAAGGGCTGTTTTGCCGCTATCTATAATTGGTAACAATGATGAAAATATAACTATTATAAGAAGAGCATTGGATCCAAAATATAATAAAGCAGATGTAATAAAATTACCTTTACTGGTTAAATCTACCCCTTCTATTACTGAAAGATTATATCCTTCTCCTTTACTAATATAAATGCTGGTAAAAACAATTCCTATAATTAATAAAGGAACTAAAAGGGAACTTATAAATGACAGTCCCTCTAAACTAAAAAGAAAAACCACAAAAGAACAAACTATCATTATAACAATTCCAATATTAAAGGATATTCCTAATTGTTCTTTAAAAATTGCTCCACTTCCTGCAACCATTACACTAAAGCCTGTATATAATGAAAAGCTAATAATTATATCAATAAGAATCCTAATTTTTCTACCAAATAATTTACTGGATAGTTCATTAAAATTTTCTATCTTGTTATGATATACCTTCATTAAAAGTAAAGCCCCTATAAAGGCAAATAATGTACAAGATAATAATATCCCTCAGGTTCCTTTAAGCCCATAAATGCCAAAAAACTCTATTATTTCTCTTCCTGACGCAAATCCAGCGCCAATGACTGTACCAATATAGATTGATGCGATTTTGATCCAATTTTTATTCATATAATAACCCCCTAACAATAAATCATATTAATGTAGGGCTTATCCTATAACTAAATATGTAATATTTATATAATAATTGTTAAATGCATATAACTATAAGGGAATTGCATAAAGCAGAGAGTAATCTCTCTGCTTTAATAGTTAATCTAGTATATGATTCTATTCCAATGACGATGAGCTAGAATCGAATCAAAGAACTTTTCTGTAAGTTCATCTGCTTGATCTTCAACTACAACTCCGAGACCCTGGGCCATATTGTTTTCTTGAAGCCATTTTTTTCCGTCAAAGGATGCCCCTATAGGCTTATAATGCTTAAATGCTTCCTCTATAAAGTATAAAGCATCTTTATTAAATTTTTCATCCTCTTCATTTCCACCAACAGCATAAACAGCATCAAATAATACTGAATCTGCCGTTAAAAATGTGTGATTGATTTCAATTGTGTTATTATCCTGTGATTGGACCATTCCAAGCTTTCCACCTACAAATTCTACATCAAGACCATAGGATCTCATTGTATCTATAATAGGTATTACATCAGATTTAAATCCATTGGCTAATATAATCGCAACTTTCCTTGTATCAAGTTTTGTTATAGTATTCTCCATACTCAGTGCTGGAGAAGTTTTCGTTATATTAGATTCAATCTGATTCTCAGGTGGACTTACTCCTAGATTTTCTGCGATTCTATTTGCTAAATCCACACTTACATTTGAAAACATCTCAACTACTTGTTGCTTAACGTATTTACTTTTTACCTTTCCAACCTCAAAACTAAAAGCTCCTACAATATGTTCCTTTTCTGGTTCACTCATACTATTCCAAAACATAGTAGCCTGTGAGAAATGATCTTTAAAACTATCACTTCTTGCCTGTATCTTACGTCCATCTACTTTTTCTTGGTAATGTCTATACCCACCTTCATCCTCACTAATCGGTGTTGGTGTATCATTGGCGAGAGAATTTCTGTGATAACTTACTTTACCTATATTTATCATCTGTCTATGATAACCATCACGTTGATTATTGTGAACTGGTACTATAGGCTTATTTATAGGTATCTCATGAAAATTGGGCCCTCCAAGTCGAATTAGCTGTGTATCTGTATAAGAGAATAGTCTTCCTTGTAATAAAGGATCATTTGTAAAATCAATTCCCGGCACTACATGACCAGGGTGAAATGCTACTTGTTCAGTCTCTGCAAAGAAATTATCTACATTTCGGTTCAATGTCATTTTACCTATGATTTTGACAGGAATCTCCTCTTCAGGCCACACTTTTGTTGGATCTAATATATCAAAGTCAAAGTTAAACTCTTCTTCTTCCTTAAGTATTTGCACTCCCAACTCCCATTCAGGAAAATTACCACATTCAATTGCTTCAAATAAATCACGTCTGTTATAATCTGGGTCCTTACCAGCAATTTTTTGGGCCTCATCCCATACAAGAGAATGAACTCCAAGCATAGGCTTCCAATGGAATCTTACGAAGTGTGATACTCCCTTATCATTTACAAATCGGAATGTATTAATACTAAAGCCTTCCATCATCCTAAAACTTCTAGGTATGCCTCTATCTGACATAATCCACATTACTTGATGGGCTGTTTCCTGATTATTTATTACAAAGTCCCAAAATGTATCATGAGCTGCTGTGGCTTGTGGTATTTCATTATGAGGTTCTGGCTTATTGGCATGGATAATATCTGGGAATTTTATAGCATCTTGGATAAAGAATACCCCCATATTATTGTTCACTAAATCATAGTTTCCTTCCTCGGTGTAGAACTTTGTAGCCATACCCCTTACATCTCGAACAGTGTCAGCTGAGCCTCTAAATCCAACTACTGTAGAAAAACGAACAAAAACTGGAGTTTTAACAGTTGGATCATGTAAAAACTTTGCCTTTGTAT
>JAAYGX010000195.1 GCA_012735585.1 Tissierella sp. | reverse complement strand
CGGTAATTGCAGCGTTTCTAATATTAAAAATCGTCATTATGTTATTTTGCTTATATTGTCCACGCAATAGATATGTGCCCAAATTTTCCAATATTTTTGTAGCTCTATAATATGTATCCATTTGTTTACTGTTTTTAATATATAAATTGTCAAGTATAAATTCCATAATCAAATCATCAGATAATACTTTTTCTTCTACCACCTTTAAACGGTCTTCGTAATTCGTTAAAGTATTATCTAAAAATATAATATTATTTTTGGTAGGATGTTTTATGTATATATTAAATACCTCCCCTTATTAATTTAGTATCGCAAAGTTGCATTTTTATGATAGTTTTTTGACGTAAATTACCTACACTCTCTACAAATACTGTAAAGACCATCATTATTTCTTTTATCTGGGCTAAAAAACTCTTCTACGGCAGGCTTACTTTTACCACATTTTGTACATTTTTTATAATTCCATTTAACTTTTTTATAGTTACTATAAACATAATAATATTTCCAAAGCTCATCATTTTTATTTTTAATCTCTTTACAAATCGTGTCTAATATATATTCAATTTCCCTTTGATCTTGATTGTAATATCTAGCAATATCTTCACTATTCAAACCCTGTTCATAAAAATGAATTATTTCTCTTTGTTTTTTAGTAAGATTTGTCTTTTCAATCAAGATATCTAAATCTAAAAACAAATTAATAATATCTTGATTGAATGGCTTCGCATCATCAGCAATGTCTAATTTTTCAACATCATACATACGATCCTCAATATATATGTATGGATCTAAATCAGCCCTATATTTTATTAAAACTTTTAACACATCGACATCTGAAAACGATATATTTTTAATCCAGCTTGCATCAATCATTATGTGATAGTTTCACTCCCAATTATTTTTATCTACAACATATTCAACAAGAGAATCAAATTCTTCTTCCATTTCAGAGTCACAAAAAGAATCATAAAAAATATCATAATAATCAAAATGATTTTTTCTCACTCCTAATTTATTGAGATGTGACTTGATTTTTAAATCAATATTGTACTGCGTATCCATTTCCATTTTTTTTACTCCCTCCCTTCCGATGAAAAAATCTAAATATAAATACGCTCATTATACATTATAATTTTATTTAAAAAAAATGTCAACAGTTAAAATTAAATATTTAAAAAAATTTTTTAAATAAAAAAAATTAATTTCGACTACACTTTATGATTGAGAAAAACATGCCCTTAATCGTTCCATATAAGCCCGTAGAGACGTTTTTATTTTGTCCTAATAGGATAAGACCTGAAAAGAAAAAAATCGCTCTACGGGCTTATTTTGAAATTCATTTTTTATTTAAATTCAATTTTGGGTGTTGACTTATAATTTTATTTGAGTATAATGTACATAGAATCATTTTTAATTAGACATTTGGAGGGATTTTGATGGGAAAAGTAATTGAATTAAAATTAAATACGGCATACGATCATATCATGTTTTATTTAAATGGACTAGAAAGTGAGAACACCAGAAAAAAATACGAAAAAGATATTAAACGTTTTATCCAATGGAAATACAATATTCCATTAGAGCATTTACAACCCGAACATTTCAACTCTTTAACCTACACCGATATGAAAAAATACAGGGATTATTTGAGACGTAAATTTTCAGCAGGTACCACCAATGGGGCAATGATAGCGTTATACTCTTTATTCAAAGAGTTAAACAGATATCAAGATAGTGACGGAAATTACATCTACAACATCGATGTAGAAAGATTGAGAGTAAGATTGTTCAAAAATAATCAAGTGGAATCTTATGGAGATATTGAATGGGAAGAAGTAGACCAGATGATTGAATATCTTAAAAACAGCGACATCCCAAACAAAGAAGCAAAATGGATTTGGTTGCATATTGCACGCCTTACAGGAATACGTAAAACAGGAATGGTTAATTTACGATTTAAAGACCTAAAAAAGATAAGCAAGAACGAATATATCCTTACACATCATCTGAAAGGGAAAAAATATGAAATTCCATTACGTAAAGAAGACGCCGAATTGTTGCTTAGTTTAAAAAGAGAAGGGGACACAGAAGATTCTAAAATACTTGGATTGTCTGAAAAAACATTGGAAAGAACTTTTGACATGCTTAAAGAGGCTATCGGCATTGATGAGAACCGAAATGTTACAATTCATTCGTTAAGAAATTTGGCTGCATGGGAAGCGTATTGTAGTAGCAATTCCATTTTGGCAGTACAAAAGTTAATGAATCATGAATCCATCGAAACAACATATCAATACATTAAGCGTAGACAGGAAAAATTGGAATCGCCAACTTTATACATGGGATTAGAAATGGACGGCGAAAAAGTTAAACATTTGACGGGGGAGCAAATTGCTGAAATTTTTAACAATCTGTCACGATCGGCGCAATATGAGATTGTAAAAAGAATGGAGGAATTGGGCTACTCACAAGAATAATGGTGAGTGGCTTTATTTTTCTTTATTTTTTACATTGACTCGAATGACAATTAAAATTATAATTAAAAAAAAGAATATGAAAATGAAAATTTTGCTGAGTCATACTATGCCTAATATATACTAAATGAGGGATATACTAAAATTTGTACCAAATTTGGGAAAAAATTAGTATGGGGTATACTAAAATTTGTACCAAATTTGGGAAAAAATTAGTATGTATACAGATAGACTATATATACAGATAGACTATACATACAGATAGACTGGTTGTTGAGTGTTGAGTGTTGGTTTTTGAATGTTGAATGTTTAAAATTAAAAAATTAAAAGAATAAAAGAATAAAAAAATAAAAGAATAAAAATTAAAAAAATAAAAAATTAAAGAATAAAAAATTAAAAAAAGTAAAAAAAGTAAAAAAATAAAATTAAAAAAGGAGAGTCGTAATGTACATCAAGCTGTTCAATGAATTT
>JAAYGX010000172.1 GCA_012735585.1 Tissierella sp. | reverse complement strand
GTGTTGTTTCCACCATTAATTTCTACTGGTCTTGATACTAATATTTTTTCATTTGTTTCGAAGCCTTCTGTTATATTGATTATTGATTTGGTTACATCTTCTAATGCAATTTTAAATTCTTCTAGTGTACTAACATTTTCTACCGTTGGATCTTCTCCAGGTTCTTCAACTTTTTCTAAGCTTTCTATCGCTACATTTATAGCTTCTACTTTATCATCAATTTCGTCTTGCGTTGACTCCGGTAATCTTAATGCTTCTTCCAATGCAGACCAGCTTTCTTCTGTATATTCAGCTTTAACTTTACCATTTGCTTCTAATATTGCTTTATCTAACTCTTCTTTATTTAGTTCTGGCTCTTCAATTTCGCTAACTACAACAAATGCTTCAGCAGCCACTGCCTCTTTATTGTCTATTGAAACATAAGTTACTATTGATTTACCAATAAACTTCTCACCAAGCTTTGCTACTTCTAGTTCAAACCTCTCATTTCTACCTGATAAGTTTAAAATTTTAACTTCAAAAGCTTCACCAATTACTCCATTTTCTTTAACAGCTTGGGTTATTGTAAAGCGTTGACTTGATATAGCCCCTGATTTACTCATGATAACTGTAACCATTCCATTTTCTGCAGTTACACTTTTGATCTCTACATCTCCAATTACTTCTTCTCTTACCCTAACATTAAATGTAGTAGTCGTTGTTTTAAATTCTTCTTTTCTTGCAGTTACAGTTATTGTTGCATCCCCAACGCTGATTCCTTTCATCTTACCCGTTGTTCTATCTATTGTTACAACTTCAGGGTTACTTGATACATACGTCAAAGTCGCATCTGCAGGGTTTAGCTTTGTATTATTCGGATTATTGAATTGATCTCCAGCTTTTAGATAGATAAGACTATCTGTAAATTCAACTTCTATTGCTAGCATTGGAGCTTTCTCCTTACCAACTACTGCGTAATTACTAAAATGGTTGGTCTCAAATACAATGTATCCCCCTTCAACTGTTGTAGGCTTAGGGTCGACATTACCATTAGCATCAATATGCACAACTTCAAAGTCATCATATTGTCCCATTTCAGGAGTGATCTTTATTTTTACTCTTACATTACCATTATTAGGTTGTACTGTCGTAGAATCCTTTTCTAGCTTTATGCTAAATAAAGATACTAATTGTTTTCCAGATACTGCACCAGTACGTGCAATTACCTGAGTTATGTTATCTACCTCAGCTTCATCTGTAACCGCTTCTGATTTTAACACTGTACCAGGTTCTATTACACCTGAATCATCCGCCTCTACAGAAACACCAGAACTACCTTTTAGTAATTCAGCTACTATATTTATACTCAAGCTATTAGATACATTTGACCCATCTTTTGCTGTAGCTGTGACCTTAACAGCACCAACTTCATTAGTTCTTAATAGTCCATTTTGATCTATTGATGCCTTATTGTTATCTGTACTCCATGTAACTGATTTATTAGTTGCATTGGAAGGTGTTATATTGGCTGTTAATTGAAGTTCATTACCATATACAACACTTGTAACATTATCCTCAAGACCTATTGATGTAACAAGTATTTTCGTTGGTCTACTTGTACCCCCTCCGCCACCGCCACCACCACTTGGTGCTGGTGAAGATGTAGATTTTTTTGGCTTTTCTTTCACTGGTTCTACTACTTCTGGGATACCTTCTGCATCAAATACATTAAACAACATTTTGACTACTTCTGCTCTTGTTATATTATTCTTTGCTCCAAAGGTCCCGTCAGGATATCCATTAATATATCCTTTTGCTTTAAGAGTCCCTACATATCCCCTAGCTGCTAAAATTATCATAGCACTATCTGTGAAATCACTAATAGCTTTTGCATCTTTTTCTAATTCAAAAGCAACACCTATGATTCTAACTACTTCTTCACGAGTGATAAGTTCGTTTGGATTTAATCTTTCACCATCTTTTATGTAGCCTTTTGCTAGCGCTTTAGCTACCTCATCATAAAACCAATTTGACTCTTTTACATCTTTAAATTTAACTTCATCGGCTTTTTCCTCATAGCCCATTAGGTGATTTATCACCTTATAAAATTCTACTTTTGTCATATTGTTATCCGGCTTAAATGTTCCATCATCATAGCCATTGATAACGCCCTTTGTCGTCATAAAATTGATCTCTTCTTTTGCCCAATGATTATCAATGTCTGTCAATTGTACAAGTGCATTCCCAAATGCACTTACACCCATTGATAACACCATAGTTAAGGCAAGAATAAGCGATAACATACGTTTACTATTCGTCATAAACGCTCTCCTCCTTAGATTTTTTATACCAAATTGTGGTATGTAATGTGAATTATATCACATTTCACTAGATTTATGCGATAATTCTGATTCTTAATTTTCGACATTCTCTGACATTTATGACAATAGGAGTTCCAATATTAATTTCTGATTTAATGCACATAAGGAAATAATACGATGCTTACAAACAGACAGCACCTTATAGATATTCTACCTATAAAGTGCTATCAATAATCCATACCCTAATTATTATGTTTTCTTTTATATTAGAACATTGCTGCTATATTCATTGCGATGGTTATACAGAATGAATTAACAACATTAATAAATAAACTACCTACTAATGGTACTATAAAGAATGCCCTTGGTGACGGTCCGTATTTTTCTGTTAAAGTATTCATATTTGCCATTGCTGTAGGTACTGCTCCAAGTCCAAATCCACAATGCCCTGAAGTTATTATTGCGGCATCATAATCTCTTCCCATATATTTAAATGTAAAGTATATAGCAAAAATAGTCATCAATACAACTTGACCAAACAATAGTATCATCATAGGCCCACCAACATCTGCTAACTCCCAAAGTTTAAGCTTCATCATACTCATTGCTAGGAATATTGATAAAGCAATATCACCCATTAAGTCTAGCTCTGTATGATGTATATAAAATCTATTTTTGGGACCATTTAAATTAACTAGTATTGCAGATGCCAACATACCACCAACTGATGCAGGAAATGATAGTCCAGTCAAAGAAAGTAACTTAGAAATTATAGTTCCTAAACATATAGCAATTAACATTAAGTACGCTGATTCTTTAAATCCCTTAGCAGAAAGCTCATTCTTAAATCCACTTTCAAAATCTACTTGTTCGTCGCTTCCACCACTGCTTACATTTGTTGCTTTAGCTTTTATCTTATTTTCAATTAAGTATCTACCAATAGGCCCACCTACCAAAGCACCCGATACCAGACCAAATGTTGCAGCGGCTAAAGTAATTGTATTAGCGGCTTCTAGTCCAAGTTTTGCTAATTCAGGAGCAAATGCTGCACTGGTTCCATGGCCTCCAGTCATTGGAATTGAACCAGTAGCAACCCCTACTAAAGGATCTACCCCAATAATTAGTGACCAACTATTCCAAAAGCATTTTGTAATACAACCAGTACACTAGAAAGAATTAAAAATACTAATGCTGGTTTCCCAGCTTTTTTAAGTAACGGAATACTAGCTGTAAATCCTATACTAGTATAAAATATTAGCATAAAGAAATCACTTAACACAAAATCAAAATTAACAACAAAAGTATCTGTAGTGTAACCAATTAAAGTTAATAATGTAAATAAAATTCCGCCAACTACTGGTACCGGAATACAAAACTTTTGTAGGAAGTTAACTCTCTTACGAACAAAGGATCCTAATAATAACACTAAAACTGCTAAAGCACTTGTATAAAACATATCAAGTTCTATAATCATTAATTTCAGCCCCTTTAATATTATTTAATTAACTAAAGCGTTACTTCTCCATCCTTTAATACTGTTCTTCCGTCTACAACCACTGTTGCCTTTGTCATAATAGCATCATAATGGCAAGCAGCTTTTAGTGTTCCACCTAAATTTACACTTGTACCAATACCAATATGAACAGATCCATAAACTCCTTCATCTTCAAGCATAAGTCCAATAAATCTACAATCTGGATTCAATCCAATCCCTAATTCTGCAATATTGTATACATTGGGATCATTCATAGACGCAAGATTTTCCGCTAACATTTTAGCTTGACGACCACCTTTAATATCTCTAATAAATCCATCAACAACATCAAATTCGATTGGTTCTTCTAATAATCCTATACCTATATATGGAAAACTAGCATCTGCTATAATTTTACCTTGAGCAGTTCCTTCGATCGGAGATACATTTGCTTCTATGGTTGGTGCCGTGGAAAATTGTCCTGGTTCAACTAAACAATATAAAGCATTACCTCTACGTCCTGTTGCAGAAAATGTTAAATCAGTTCCATATGGTGTTGTTAAATGTACATGATTAGCACCTGCTAGTGCATTTGCCATATCCTTGCATAATTGAGCTTGTTTCTTAAAATCACACTCCATTCCGCCATGAATCATCATATCTTCGCTAAACTGTGTTAAAACAAGTCCTCTACTCCCATTACCTATTGCATTTTTAACCGCATTTGTATGAGTAATAGATTTTCCAACCACCGAAAGAAAAGCATCACTAACTTTCATTGCTTCCGCAATAATTTTTGGTGGCTCCGCACTATCAAACTCCCTAGGCATCATTACTGTAATTACTGGCTCGATATCTTTCCTATATGCAGAAGCTGCTATTGTCTCTGCTATAGACATTTTTTCAGGCTTTGTTACAATTAGTAACTTTTCGCCTGATTTCATGCCTAAGTTTACATCCAGTACCTTGTCAGCAATTTTGCCCATCATAATCTTTTTCATTTCTCACATCTCCTTTTATTGCATTTTCTATAGAATATATTCTATAGAAAATCGTTTGCCTTTGCAATAGTAAAATAGAAAAAAACTCTGAATATTTTCAGAGTTTACAAAATTAGTCTTTATTATTATTTGAAATTTGATTTTCGATGTATTTGAATCCATTTTTTATGTGTTTAGATAGATATAGTTTAGATTCTTCTAGGTTTTTAGCTTTCATACTCCTTAAAATATCTATGTGCTCCTCATGTATTTGCATCTTGCGACACTCATCACCAGCAGTAATATTCCTATCTCTTACTATTACATCATTTAGATGATCTAATAGCATTTTTAATCTTTTATTGTTGGATTTCTCAATAATGTAATCATGTAGCATATTACTCAAATCCACAGAAGTACTCAAATCTTTACTATTTTTGTATGTAATCAAATCATCAATTAAGTTATCTATATCTGATTCTTCAATATTAGGAAAAGCTAAATCTAAAGCTAAAAGTTCAAGCTGTTCCCTACATTGATATACCTCTTTCAACTCTGTAATTGTGTATTCCCTAACATAAACACCCTTATATGGAATAATCTCCACAAAACCTTCTGCAGCTAAGCGCTTAAAAGCTTCGCGTACTGGGGTAGCGCTTACACCTAGTACATCAGCAATATCTGTCTCATTTAGTTTTTGGCTAGGCTTTAATACATCATCTATCATCATTTGCTTTAACGAGTCATATACTTGTTCGTTTAATGTTTTCTTTGTGTGTATCTGATAATTTTTTTTAAACTCCTGATTCATTAACCCACCTCTTTTGACTGTTGTTATATCTATATTAATTATTTAGAGTCCACCAATAACTTAACTATCTAATTATAGCACTTATTGTTTAACTTTATCAAGGATATCCCACTTTGTATGCCATATTTACCCATTGATATTGATTTACAACGAAAATTGTCCGCACCGCCAAGTGGTCAATTTTACTTGACAATCAACAGTATTACCTGTTTGATTTAACTGCGTAGAAGATACTGTAAATAAAACTACGCCAATCATAATTCAATGATTGGCGCATAAAGTCTTTTATTATTTCCCCTGTCTACTTGACAGGGGCATGTTCAATATTACCAATTTCTCCCACTATAAATTTATTTCTATGAATTAAATATCTATCTAACTTACGATTATATTTAGGCATTAATTCCTTATTGAATAGAGCTATTAAAGTTCTAATATCACCAAGGTTACCTATCTTATTTTCTAACATCTAATGAACTAATGAATGTGATTCATCCGAAAAAACAACTTTCCCTCCGATTATTTCATAAGTAGTTCCCATTTTCTCTAAATGTTTAGTTGATCTTATTAAAGGATTTAAGTCTCTTATCATAATAGAATACGAAAAAGGGTTAACATAAAATAAATCTATAGCATAATCAAACAATTTATTCCAATCTGTATCTTCAGTTTTCATGCTTTAAAACTTAAGAAAACTGGCAACTAATCTGCAAAGACTAAATCTATATCTTTCATAGCCTTGTCTATAATTCTCACAGTAGATTCATATCCAACTTTACTATTTATTATTTCTTTAATAATATCATCAAAATAATCGAACATATATTTTTATATATTTTTTAAAATGAATCATTAAAATGATTGCCAGAAGCTATTACAAAGTCATATTTTTCTATTATTTCCTTATCAAGATTGCTCACAAAGTCTCTAATTTCACTTTGTCCTTATATGAGTCAATAAATTTTACAGCTTCTCTGTAATGTGCAAATCCTAATCTAGCAAAATATATCATTTCTGATTCTGAATAAGATTCGCTCTCGTAGATATTTACCATGTAGCTACTGATATGCTTCAAATCATTATAAATCCTTGCTAAAGTTAATATCCATATCCTCAAAGGCAATCTGGTCAAAACATTTCTTTGATAATAAATTTTATTTCTTTCATGTTCTATTCACCCTTTATTGCTTTATCTCCTGATTCTCTTAATAATCCTACCCACTATATCCCTAACTTCCCCTACTTTAAAAATGTAACACAAGACGCCATATACTATAACAGCTAGTCCAACTGCAACTAATAAAGATATTAAATTATATAGCTTAGATATCCCTAAGGATCCATATAATCCATGATAAACAGTATACGCAATTACACCCATTATAGCAGATGCTAGCCCAGATTTAATAAATGTAATTGTATAGCCTACTGTTCCCAATGATCCAATCTTCTTTTTTAGACTATAAAACATCAGTAAGGTGGCTGCAGTATTAGCTATACTTGTACCAAGCGCTAATCCAGAATGCTCCATAAATTGAACCAATATAAGGCTTAAGGCAATATTTATCCCTACAGATATAGCACCATTTACCATTGGGGTCTTAGTATCTTGTAAGGAGTAGTACACTCTGGTAATTAATAATCTAAGTGCCATAGCTACAAGTCCTAAAGAATAAAATATTAATGCTTGAGATGTCATTATAGTAGCAATAGCATCAAACTCTCCTCTTTGAAATGCTATTGCTACTATAGGTTTAGCTAATACTATTAGTCCTACAGTAGCAGGTATGGTAATGAGTAATATTGAATTAACCCCATATCCCATGACTTTCTTCATCCTAGATATATTATCATTATTAAATTCCTTGGAGATTATAGGAAAAATAACAGTAGTGATTGCAGAGACAAACACCCCATTTATCAATCCTATTAATTTATTGGAATAATTTAATGCAGAAATACTCCCTTCAACTAAAGATGAAGCAAGCGTCTTATCTATAACAACACCTATATCATTAATTGCAACGCCAATCAATATAGGACCACTTAAAGTTATAACTTTTTTAATATATTCATCCTTAATATCAAAAATAAATTTATACTCATATCCTGCTTTCTTTGCCTCAGGTAATTGAATCAACAACTGAGATAGTACAGCTATTACAGCTGCAATCATAAGTCCCCTAATTCCAAAATCAGAAGCTAAGAAATTTAAGTAAAACAGATAGACAAAGTTAAACGGTAAACCTACAGCAGCTGTAGCTAGGAATCTTTGCTCACTCTGTAAAAAACCAGTGAACTCCCCAATCACTCCACTTAAAATTATCATAGGCAATCCTATCCTTGTTAGCTCTACTGCTAATTCAAATTGTTCTCCAGTAAAACCTTTAGCTAGCAACTTTACTAATAATGGTGCTGTTATCCACGCTACAATGGCTATAACTATAGAAGCAATAAAAACAACATTAATTATATTATTAGTATGTTTTATCTTGCTATCTTTTCCTTCTTTATATTTGATTTCTGATAGTATAGGTATAGAGGTAGTACTAATAGCGTTAGTAATTATACCAGTAATAATACTTGTTGCGGATATGGCTATAAAATATGTATCCGTTTCCATCCCTGAGCCAAATTTTGCAGCAATTAAAGTCTCACGAATAAACCCTAGAAATTTACTTCCTAGGGTAAATATTATAATAATTAAAGTTGTCTTTATTGCTTGTCTTGATTTTGTCATTGATTTTACTCCATTTCAAAATTGTATTTCATAAATATGAAACAATTTATATCTCTTAAATTTTTGTGGCTTGAAAGCGCATTTTCGCTAAAGGTTTTTTAAAAGGCACTTTTTGTAAGTTTCATGAGCACCGTCAGTTTTCGTACCATCCACTTTCTTCTAATTCCCCTTTCTAAGTAAAACGTCCTCAATAATATCCTCAGTGTATTCTGGGGTATTT
>JAAYGX010000171.1 GCA_012735585.1 Tissierella sp. | reverse complement strand
TAGAATTATCAGTTTGTTATGATAAACTAGGAAATATTGAAGAAGCAATAAAATATAATGATAAGGCTGCAGAGTATAAACCAGATGACCCTCAAGTTTTGCACAATAAAAAGTACTTCAAGGGATTGAGAACATTTTAGTCTAGCAACTATTTATTTATAGTTTTTAATTTATTAAATATTTTTTAGGCAGAGTCTACAATCATAAATAGGATTAGATAAAGATGATACTGAAGCTTATACTGCAATCTTTTCTAATATTCCAAATCAATCACTTGTAGTACTGGCAAAACATGGTATTGATAATTATGTGGCTATAGTTGTCGATGTTTATATTATGTAATTAAACTTGAGAGGTCATTAGACTTCCCTACTGCATCCAAAAAAGACATCAAGATTCTCATCTTGATGTCTTTAATCCTTCTCCTATAGTATAATCAATAATAGTATCGAAGTCTGTTGGTTCAATAACTTCATATCCTTATTTAGTTACATTGTTTACCTTGCTGCTGTTTTTCACTATGGTGATATAATGATATTTCAACCAGTGAATAATCTGCATAGCTTCCTCTTTATTCCGTCTGCTTGTACCAGATTTCTGCCACCTTTTTTGATTTTTTCTAATCCTTCTTTAGATAGCTCTCTTGCTCAGATACAACAGGTGATTCTGCATGTCTGATCATATAAATTGTTGACTCCATCTTCTTCCCCCAAATATCCTCCCAATTTAGAATTTTATTATTATAATCATTGTATCATATAGGTTTTACCGCATAAACCCAATTTCATCACATTTTCCACATTTCTTAATACGTATTGATTTACAATAAAAATTGACCACCTCATATTAATAAGATACCATACTTTTGTAGCATATACGAAATGTGGTCATAAGGAGTGAAAAATTTGAACGAGTGGCCAGCAGTACAAGAGTTGTACAGAAAGAAAGTCCCAAAATTACAGATTGCAAATCAATTAGGTATCTCAAGAAACACGGTAAAAAGATTAATCAAATTAAAAGAAGAGCCAAAATATACTAGGGAATATTATGCTACTAAGATTGATCCATACATTTTAGCAGCATTAGCACTTCCCACACCATCTCTTGTATTTATTACCATTTCCACATAAGTTAGGCGCTTGGCACTGGGATTTATTTATCTTGTGTTTCGATATTTTCATAGTTGTCAAATCATCATCTCCCTACTGTTCTAATGTTGACAAAGTGTGTTGCCAACATTAAAACTACTTTGTAGAGATATTATCCCATGATTTTTGACACTTTTAAATCCATGAGATTATTGTACGCTTACACTTTTATCTATCCAACCACTTGAACTTTGTATCATTCTATTCAGAAGTTTCATAAATAATATTTCCAGTAAAATAAATAGATATATCCATATCTATTAAATGATCAGCCCCTTTAACTAATAAACATCCTGAATAAAGTACTTGATTATATCCATACAACTCATCTACAATTTCAAAACTGCTCCAATCATATTTTTTTAGAAATTCTGAAAGTCTTAATTTTTCGCCCTGAAAGCTTCCGTATTCTCCACATTTACTCTGCACAAGAACATTAGCAAAATCAAAATCTACTCCTTCAATAGTAATGCTCCCATCCACTTGGTCATATGGCTCTACAAGTTTCACGTAACCATATTCAAATTCAAACTTAATAGCTTCTTTTTGAAGTGCAATTCGCTTAACTCGCATATCATGCAAGCTATATGGAATAGGCGGATTATATTTATATTCTGTTTTCATATGCAAACCTCCAAATTCCTATTTATCTATTTGATTATAAATAATATTTTAACTTGTTGAATATAATTCTACAAATACGACATAAACTTCTATTATCCTTCATATTCAAAAACGTCTACTCTCCATATTATTGGATATCCTTTAGCCCACTTCTGAATAACATTGACTTGCTCTATACTATCAATGGAGTTATCAGTTTTGACACTCTATCACCTTCAATTTATTTACATTTTTTCTATAAAAGTTTACTTAAACTATTAATGTATTTTTTAGCTTCTTTTAAGCTTTTCCCTGTTAAATTCATAAATAGTTCTATTGCTTCTGTACTTTTATCCTTTGAAATTAATTCTTTTAAATCAGTATCTAAAACATGCTCACCTTTTGTCCCATCTTGATTAATATAGAACCCATCGATAATTTCTCTAATACCACCACCAAACCACCAATTATTAGATTCGACGAAGCTTATGAATTTCTCTACAAACTCTTCTTCTGTTATTTCGATTGGAACCTCTATGCAACCATGAATTTCAAATTCTTTTCTCATCACATATTCCTCCACTTATAGTCAAATATACTATACTTATTTTTTATTATAATAGTTTAAGTCTTCGCTTAATAGAAATTTTTCCTTAAAGTCATCGACTATCTTTCTCTCTCTACTAATAATTAATGTAAGTGAACTGTCCCAAAGAACAATTTCAACAGTTGCCAAAGGGTGTTGTATAGAAATTGGATTTTCCCAAAAGCCTGTATATTCCTCTGCATATGGTAGAGGATATTCTAATATTTTATCTAATGTTTGGCTCTTCTCAAATCCCGATAAAACTGCCCAAATCCACTGAAAGTTTTCCTTTTCAACAATTCTAGTTAATTCGCTACCACTCAACCAACAATATTCATTAGATAAGATTTCAGCAAATTGTTTTGTAGATGGATAGCACACACAATCAGTAATTAGCCAATTATAATTTTTCTGAACATTGTTAATTGCATTAAAAACCCTATGTAAATCAGTATAATATTGTTCTCCTTTGTTTATGATTGCCCCATACATCCTTACATTCACCCTCTACAATATAATTCATCCATATATTATATTCTCCAATAAACTCCATCAGGTAATCTGCATAGATAGCCCGGTTGTTTTTCTTTTATCTTTCCTGTTTTTAAATCTCTAACAATTATATTTTCATTATACTCTGGATTCTCATCCCATTCTGATAAATACAAATCATCTCCATCACGAAACAGTAATGTCTCAGTTGGTCCTACTTTAATTTCTCTATTATTGGGCCAGACAATTTCAAGGATGCCCTCATTTTCATCCCTAGTAAGAGTGATAGGTGATACTTTTAACATAAGATTGAAACAGTCTTTTACAATTCCAAGTGGTAGTTCTTTTATCAGTTCAATTATTTCTTCATTTGGTAAATAGCTATATATTTGTATTCTCTGAATGTTAAAATCAACAGATAGAAAATATAGCTTACCATTATCCCAAACGGGTTCCTTAATATATCTGTTTTCTTGAAGTTTAAATGGACTGTACACAGTTCCCTCCGGATAATGAACTACATGACAAGTCATGCCCGAAAACTCCTTTCCAGATTTGACTATTTCTTCAGCATCAAACAAATCACAATAAAAACCGTTGCTCTCCATGCAATAATACCACTCTGATGTTCCTTCTATTGGCTCAGGGTATAATCCTGATATACCCTCTATTTTTATTATATTCATCTATTTTCTCCTTTTTTATGAATGTAAATAAATCTCAAAACTCAAATTATTATTTACATCCAAAGACATCTACTCTGGATCTTCATCCAAAATCCATGGCAACCTAATTCCAAATATTTCTATAATTATATAAGGTTCTTCCATTTTAGGGTTAGGGCAAGGATTATTTAAATCTGAACCTTTAAAAACCCTTACCTCAACTCCATCCGAGTTTAATATCAACTCATCTTTATCCATAGTACCTTTAACTGGATAATAGGATATATATCCCATCTCATTGGCTAGTTTATCATATTCTAATGGCATAATTTCTAATGGAAACTCTATATCTAAACCAAATTCCTCTAAAAATTTAGATGTTTTAGGATACTTTTCTTTGAAAATTTTATAATAGTTTATACAATAAGCACAATCACATTGGCTTTCTGACTTTAATCTATATTCTTTTGTAAAGTCATAATCAAAATTTATATCTAACCCATACAAATATGTCACCCCCTATAATAGCACATAGATACTAATATAACAATTAATAAAGAACACTTCCTTCCTTAGCTTTAGTATATTAAAAACCTTGTTTAGTGTCCATGGTTATATACTAGCATCAGATTTTCAATTATCTCCATCTCATTGGTATATTGTGCTATATATTCACCTTGTTTCTTTTTCAAAAAACCTGGATAGTCTTGGACTAGGCAACAGCATATATTACTCTCAATTATTTTATATTATTATTTTTTCCTATCAATATATTCTCATAAATAGAAAGCCATTGAATGTCATCTAAACACTCAATGGCTTGAATTATTGATATTTCTTATTCATTAAATAACTTACTATTCCATCCTCATTCATTATTATCTTGCACTAACTTTGGTAATGGTATTTGCAGAAGTCTTAAAAAGTCCTTTTGTGATTCTAATTCTCTTTCTGCTATAAAATCAATGAATGGTTTATCATCTTCATGTGCCTTTTCAAGGAGTGAAATATAATCTACTC
>JAAYGX010000235.1 GCA_012735585.1 Tissierella sp. | reverse complement strand
TTGTTGAAGGCCTTTTCCAGACTCCCGCCACGCAAAAAAGGATAAGGGACAACCTCCAGAAAAGTTTTCTGGGTGGTGTCACGGAGGTTGGGGTAAGATTGTGCCCCGATGAGTATAAAGTTATTAGGGTAGCGTAGAGCTAGTTGGATGGCCTCTTGACACCCCCAGAGCGTCTTCCCTGAACCAAAGCCGCCAGCATAGAGTCTATACTTTTTTGGACTTGCATGAGCCTCCGCCTGTATTGGCAAAGGCTCATAAAATTGTTCTACAACCCCGCAGGGCGGGCAGTAGCCCCACCACTCATTCCCTTCCCTGTAAGGCTTGCCGCAGGATTTACACTCCCGTTCGTTATACGGGATAAGATTAGCCATCTAGATGTCCACCACCTCATTTCTTGCTCTGAATTCATCTGGATTAGGAATGTTATTCACAATAATGATGTTCGGCGACCGTACTTCTTCCTCTTGTTTGCCCAACACCTTCGTGAACTCAAGCAACAGTTTTTGATGCTTCACACTGCCGCCCTTTGCTTGAGCAACTACTGTTTGCATCACTTCTGGGAGGTTGGCCAGCATCAAGTCCTGCATCTGCTTGACTGCCCAGCGCAAAAAATTCGGGTCGGTCATGTACTGCTCGAGCTCTTTTTCCGTAATCCCTAACACCTGGGCCTTATAACTGTCAGGGATTTCCATAAAGTCTGGGCGAGCCATCATTTTCGAGAGGGCAAGGGCGGTTTCGTCTTTTTCAAAGGATTTCTTGGTAGGTATAGGTTTTTGGCTCATGTTCTTCACCACACAAACGTTGCAAATGCACTCTATTTCGGTAATCTATATACTTACTGCCTTTATGACTGTTGCAATGAGGGCACAATGGCTGGAGGTTGGAAATATCGTTTCGACCGCCAAGTGAAATAGGTATTACATGGTCCACTGTCAAAGTAGTTTCTTCTTCCGTCCTCCCACAACGGAGGCATCTATTGCCGTAATACTCCTTTAATTCAAGCCACTCTCGCTTCGTGTAAGACCCTCCATTTTGATGCATCCGCCATCTTCGTTGGTGTTTATGTGCTCTTCTTACCTCAAGATTACTGGCGTTCCAATTTTTGGCTGCTTCAATCTCTGCTTCGCGGTTCTTGAAGTAGTATTCAGCCCTGCGCTCTTTTTGGCACATCTTACACATCGTGTACCGTCCATCTTTTTAGTGCTTGTCTCTGGAGAAATACTCCAAGGGAAAATACAATTGACATCGGGAACACAATTTAAGTTCCTGATCATTTGAATTCCACAACAGGTATCACCAAGTAAATTATACCACATGCATACTATGCAGTAAACTACTCTATAATAAAGATACAAGCACCCAACCTTCATGGCGAGAATTTCCGCCATCACAATGAGGACTTGACATTCATGATGAAAGGAGGTAAACTACGTTTTGCGTCGGTACAAAAGGATTATGTCCTTGTATCGTAAAAACAAAAATCGCAGAAAAATAAATCAAAAGCAGTGAGTACGCCAATTATCATCAAGGTTCGGTAGCTCAGTTGGTAGAGCAGAGGACTGAAAATCCTCGTGTCGGCTGGGCAAACAAAACCTCATAATTCCAATGGTTTTGGCCACCTTTTGCAGCGTGGAAAATTGGCGAGTACTCCTC
>JAAYGX010000213.1 GCA_012735585.1 Tissierella sp. | reverse complement strand
CTGTGCAGCAGGCGGGTCACTTCCAGCACTTTGCCCATATGGTCCCGGGAAGCCAGGAGCACGCGCTGCTGTTCCCGCATCCCCATCCAACCGAAAAAGTTGCCCACCGACGCCCCTCCTATAAGAAGATGCGTGACAAGATCGCGTACGCCACGAAGGCGACGACGCCCGCGGCCACCGGCGTCGCGGCCCACGCCAGCACGATGTCTCTCACCGTTCGGACGTCGATGCCCTTGCGGCCGTGAACGAGCCCCACGCCGAAGATGGCGCCGACGATGGAGTGGGTCGTGGAAACGGGCAAGCCCAAGGCCGTGTACAAGTGCACGTTCAGCGCCGCGCCCACCTCGGCGATGAACGCCATGGCGGGCAGCAGATTGGTAATGCGGGTGCCGACGGTTTCCATGACCCGGTAGCCCCACGTGCCGATGCCGACGACGATGGCCACGCCGCCGATGAGGGCCGCCACGAAGGGCGACACGATGCCGACGCCCACCATCAGGCCCGTCGCGTTGGCCACGTCGTTGGCTCCCCAGGAAAAGGCCATGTACATGCCGCTCAGCGGCAGCGGCCACACCCACACTTTGTCGGGCGGATTGAACCGCTTCAAGACCAGCAGGCGCAGCAGCTGGTACAAAACGTACGCCACCAGGGCGCTGCCGACGGGCGTCAGCACCCAGGCGGAGACGATGTCCAGCAGCTTCGCCCACACGATGGGCACGTTGCCCGCGGCCAGCCCGGCGCCGGCCACCGCGCCGACGATGGAGTGGGTGGTGGACACGGGCAGCTTCAGATACGTCGCCGCGAACAGCCATCCGCCCGCGGCCAGCATGGCCGCCAGGGCGATGACGGTGGACAGGTCCGAATCGAGCTGATCCAAAGGCACGATGCCTTTGCCGATCGTGTTGATGACCCGGTGCCCGTAGAGGAGCGCGCCCGCCAGGCTGAATACGCCCACGATGATGACCGCTTCCCGGATGGTGCGCACCCGGGCGCCCACCGCGGTGCCCATGGAGTTGGCGGCGTCGTTGGCGCCCAGCGTCCAGCCGGCCAGCAGACCGGACAGCAATATCAGCAAAGCAAGCAGATCCATAATGATGTAATTTCGTCGCCGCGGTGCGCACACCTTCACTGACGCGGCGTAGGATAAAAAAGTATTTCCGCCGCTTGGGCCGGCCCGCGAGAGGAGCTCCGGCGGGGACGTATTGTACTTCGCTTACGGGTCGTGCATGAGCCCGGAAGACTTGGCCCGGGACGTGTCGGGCTTCGAGGTGGTGGGGCCCGCGCTGGTGCGCGGCTTCCGGCTGGGCTTCACCCGCTACTCCCGCGCCCGGCGGGGCGGCGTGGCCGACTTGGTGCCCGACATGGCCGGCGGCGTGGAGGGCGTCCTGTACCGCGTGCCCGTGGAGCAGCTGGCGGCTTTGGACGAGCGGGAGGGCGCGCCGGACAACTACCGGCGGGACTTCATCGCGGTGCGCACGCCCGACGGGCGCATCTACGACGGCGTGCTGACGTACGTGGTGGCCGACAAGGCCCCGGAGGAGATCCCGCCTCATCCCGACTACGCCGCGACCATCATGCGGGGCGCTTCGGCCATGCTCAGTCCCCATT
>JAAYGX010000196.1 GCA_012735585.1 Tissierella sp. | reverse complement strand
GTACAAACTCGGAGCCCGGCTGGAGGCGGAGCGGGGCAAAGCCCTGTCGCAGATTTAATGTTGACTATTCCGACCAAGATGGTAGGATAATGCCATACCGCACTGCTCGTGTCACGGACGGGGCCGCGGACGACTCGGGGCACGGAGCGCCGGACGACGCGGGGCGCGGAGCATCGGACGACGCGGCGCACGGTGCGCCGGACGGCGGGGTGGCCGGGGTGGAAACGCTGACTGTTGCACCCGGGGTGCTGGAGGCGATTGTTGACCATGGCCGCCGGGAATATCCCCGCGAGGCGTGCGGCATTGTCGCCGGCCGGGACGGGCGGGCACAAAAGGTGTATCCGCTGGCCAACGTTGCGTCGGACCCGGTCCGCCGGTACCTCATCGATGCGGGCCAGCAGCGGGCGGCGCTGGCGGCCATGCGAGCCGAGGGCCAGGAGCCGGTGGCGGTTTTCCACTCGCATCCGCGCACGGCGGCGGCGCCGAGCGGTGTCGACGTGGACTTGGCGTATCACCCGGAGCTGGTGTACATCATCGTGTCGCTGGCCTTCGACCCGCCCGAGGTGCGGGCTTATCGCATAGACCGAGAGGCGCGGCGGGTGTCGCCCGTTGCGTTGCAGGGGCCGCAGCGGGCGCCCGGGCAGGGAGAACAAGCTTAGCGCGGACTTAGCTCGGGTGCATCTCGGGCTTAGCTCGGGAGTAGTACGGGCTTAGTTCGGGTTTAGCTGGGGATTGGCTCGGGCTTGGTGATGAATTGGTCCGGACGTAGTATGGGTTTACTGCGGTCTGACCGCATGGCTGGACCGAGCAGGCAGCTGACTTGTCTACCAACGCAGGAGGGGGTTCGTTCACGATGTCACGGGTCAACGAACACACGGCGCCGGCGGGGCCGGCGGATGTGGCGCTGCTGGGAGGCCGCTGGCGGGCGGACAACGTGCTGCAGGTCATCGGCGGCACGCCGCTGGTGCGCATCGGGCGGCCGGAAGGCGGCGGCGCGGAAGTATGGGCGAAGATGGAAGGGCTGAACCCGGCGGGCAGCGTCAAAGCTCGCATCGCCAAGGCGATGATCGCCGCGGCCGCGCGGGACGGGAAGCTGAAGCCGGGCGGCGTCATCGTGGAGCCGACCAGCGGCAACACCGGCATCGGGCTGGCGATGGTCGCGGCGGCCCGCGGCTACCGGCTCATCCTGACCATGCCCGACACGATGAGCATGGAGCGGCGCAATCTGCTGCGCACGTTCGGCGCCGAGCTGGTGTTGACCCCGGGCGCCAAAGGCATGCGGGGCGCCGTGGAAGAGGCGGAAGCCATCGTGGCGCGCACGCCCGGCGCCTTCATGCCGCAGCAGTTTGAAAACCCGGCCAACCCGGAGATTCACCGGCGCACGACGGCCCGGGAAATCTTGGACCAGACGGGCGGGCGCATCGACGCGTTCGTGGCCGGCGTGGGCACCGGCGGCACCATCACCGGCGTCTCGCGCTATATCAAGCAGACCCAGGGCAAGCAGATTCTCTCGGTGGTGGTCGAGCCG
>JAAYGX010000170.1 GCA_012735585.1 Tissierella sp. | reverse complement strand
GCAACAAACTCTATAGTAAAACAATACCCATATAGGATAGTTATGGAAGACTTAAATATAAATGGAATGATGAAAAATAGACATCTATCAAAATCCATTGCGGTACAAAAGCTATCTGAGTTCACAAGGCAAATAGAATACAAATGTGAATTTAATGGAATAGAGTTTATAAAAGCAGATCGATTTTTCCCTAGTTCACAAATGTGTAGTAACTGCGGAAGTATAAAGAAAGACTTAAAATTATCAGATAGAATATATAAATGTGAATGTGGACTTATAATAAATAGGGATAAAAATGCAAGTATAAATCTAAGTAATTATAAATTAGCATGATTCACATGAAAAAGATAATGCTAATATGTACCATGCGTTGTATGGGAATTTAAGCCCTTGGACTGCTAGACCAAACTAGAGTAGATGAATAAATCGAAATAGAGCAGGATGAGCAGGGAAGATTATTGGTAACGATAATCAAAATTAAAGTGTATAGGTTTTTATAAAGTTTTTATAGAAAATTATAGATTTTATGCAACGGGAATATATATGAGAAAATATTTAATCTTTGGTTTAGTATTGGTAATTATTATGGGAAGCTTATTAGTTCCAAAAATATTAGGCGGAAAGGAGGACTTAGTAAAGTTTAAAGCATTAGATATTGAAGAAGTTCCAGATAAAATAGTAGAGATGTTGCCCCAATATGTAATGGAAGAAAGAGCATTAACCGCTAAGTATAGAGATGATATCTATGTAATAGTAACTAGAGGCGAGAAAAAATCATTAGGATTTTTTGTGGATATTGAAAAAATTGTTAGAGAACAATATTCAAAGGAACATTTTGATATCGTTGTTTATGCAAAATACATAGACCCAAATCCAAATGAAGTATTACCTCAAGAGTACGATTATCCTGCAATCGTAGTAAAGACAAACCTGAAATCCATGCCAGAACAGATTCATCTGGATATAGAGTATTTGGATTAAAAGATGTGACGTTGACTAACAAATAATCCTCTTTACGCTTGTATATAAAGCATTAAAAATTATGAGAAAAGCTCATTCTTGGTAAAAATCAGGTTATGATTTAAACTAAGAATGAGCTTTATATTTCTTCTATTGATTACGAATTTTATGAAAGATTATTGTCTAAAAAAGTTTTATCCGTAGATTTAAATCATATTATATCAAGGATCTTTTTACCAAAATCCTAATTCATAATGTATAATACTACACCCTTTACTCTAATCCCAAGTTATATGGGGTTTACCTTTCTTCGATTATAATATATCATATATAAAGCGACTACAATTTTACTAATAAGAGAGGAAGTTTCAATTATATGGTAAATCAAACGAAGATAAACATAAAAGATATTTCTCTTATATTAATTGCTTATATATTTATTACTGGACAATTAGTATTTTTTTCATTTAATCACAAAGAACCACCTGATTTATATTTCTATCTTACAGCATGGATTATAATCATATTAAATAAAGTTGTACCAAAGAATAAATATGCTAATATAATTAGGTACATATCTAACTTCATTTATTTATTATATGGCCTATACATCATAATTAGATAAATAAATTGAATTTTGTTTCGGTGGTGCAAATAAATCAAAATGCGACAAGGAGATCCATCTCTTTGTCGCATTAATTTTATCTATTATTCACTTGCAAAATTATCGAAATATCCTTGAACCAACACTACAGGGGTTCCTTTATCTCCGCTACCGCTGGTTAAGTCGCATAGACTTCCCAGTAGGTCTGTAATCTGTCTTGGCGTAGTACCTAGTGACTCAGCTTGGCCTAGAAGATCCACATCCTTGCTGTAGATTTTTTGTTTTACTGCTGAAAGGATTTCTTCACCTTCCAAATCATCCAACTCTGTATCAACTAAATATTTAAGTTTTATCTCATTAGGAGTGCCCTTTAATCCCTTTGTAAAGCCAGGTGATACACATGGGTCAGCTAACTCCCAAATCTTGCCTACAGGGTCTTTAAATGCTCCATCTCCGTATACCATTACTTCTATATTTTTACCTGTTTTCTCTAAAAGGACTTTTTGGATTTCTTCTACATAATATTGTGAATCCCTAGGGAATAGTTTGACCTCATTATCTGAAGCTAGGTTTGAACCTAGTAGCCCATATTCAGGATTATAGCCACTACCATCTACTGGAGCAGTTAAAATATCATCTATTCCATAAAGGATATTCGCTCCTGCATCTTTTAAGATTCTTTTGGTTCTTTTTCTTGAATGTATATCAGCTACCAAAACATCTTTAGTATAGTTAAGTATTGTTCTTGGATCATTGGCAAAATATATGTCTATATTATCATTAGCCATTTCTCTGTAAAGACTAACATAGTCTATGCCAGTAAATGAATGAGCTACTTTTTCCCCGAACATCTTTCTATAGTCCTCTTCTGTTAAAACATCAGAGTGTGGATTAATTTTTAAATCATCCATTTTATCTAAATCCATCAAATGATTACCTACTTCATCAGAAGGATAGCTTAATAGTAGATGAATTTTTCTGTTGCTCATTGCTATACCTTTTAATAAAATTGAAAATCTATTTCTACTTAATATTGGGAAAACAATACCGATATCATGAGGGAATTTAGATTCCACATCCTTTGCAATTGTCTCTGCAGTTGCATAGTTACCTTGTGCTCTAGCAACTAAGGATTCAGTAATCCCGATAACATCTTTATCCTTAAGTTCAAAATTTTCATTCTTTGCAGCTTCCATAACAGAATCTACAACAATATTTATTATATCGTCCCCTTCTTTAACAATTGGGGTCCTTATTCCTCTAGCAATAGTACCAACATTCCTACTCATAATATTTCCTCCCATACAAAATTTTACAACGCATATATTATAACACAGAATAGGTCATATTCTGTGTAAAATTTTATTCGTTACAATTAATGATTTCTTTTTCTGTAATTATTAGATCTACAGGTATATCAAAATTTTCCTTTGGCACAGCATCAATTAATTGTAAATCAAAGGCTACGCCTAATTTAACTATATCAGGATACTTGGATAAAAACCGATCATAATATCCTCCGCCATATCCAACCCTATACCCATTTCTATCAAAGGCTACACCGGGAACAATGGCTAAATCAATATCTTTAGGATCAATAAATCTGATAAATTCATCCTTTGGGGTCAGTATGTTATAAAAGCCTATTTCTAATTCATCAAAACCATGTATTTCACTAGGTTTGATTTCTTTAGTCTTTGGAAAGGTGATAGGAACAACAATTTTTTTGTCATTTGAAAGACTTTTCTTTATAAAATCATGGGTGTCAACTTCATCACCAAAGCTAATAAAAGTCATAATTATTTTTGCATCTTTATAAAAAGATGAATCATATAATTTGTTAATTATGGTTTCGCTGTATGATTTATGGTAAACTTCTCCTAATTTTGACCGATTATCCAGTATATGGTTCCTAATAGATTTTTTTATCAAATAAATCACTCCAAACGGTTTATTTATCTTACAAACTATATTATAATATATTATTGAGGGAATAGCTAATTATATTACAGTAAATTACAAAAGTGGAAGTTAAATATCGAGGTGGAAAATTTGATTAAGTTGATGAATGTTTCAAAGGAATATGATAACGGGGTTAAAGCTCTTTCAAGTATAAATTTAGAAATACACAAAGGTGAATTTGTTTTTTTAGTTGGTTCCAGTGGTGCTGGTAAATCTACTTTAATAAAATTATTGTTGAAAGAAGAAGAACCTACTGATGGAAGTATATATTTAAAGGGTATGGATATCACAGATGTAAGAGACAGAAGAATTCCCAATATCCGACGTAATATTGGTGTAGTCTTTCAAGATTTTAGATTATTACATAATAAAACAGTTTATGAAAATGTGGCATTCGCTATGGAGATTTTAGGTACTCACCCTAAGGAAATTAGAAGAAGGGTTCCTATGATACTTAGTATGGTTGATTTAAGTAGAAAAGCATCTCATTTTCCTGATCAATTATCAGGTGGGGAACATCAGAGAGTTTCAATTGCCAGGGCCATTGTAAACAATCCGCCTGTTTTAATTGCGGACGAGCCTACAGGTAATTTAGACCCTGAAACAGCTTGGGAAATAATGAAGGTTTTAACTGATATAAACAATCGGGGAACTACAATACTTATGGCAACTCATGCCAAGGATATTGTTGATGTGATGAAAAAACGAGTGATAGCAATTGAAAATGGTGTATTAGTAAGAGACGAAGAGAAAGGTGGTTATGGCCGTGAGATTCAGGCTCATTAAGAATGTCATCAAACAGGGATTTCAAGGTATGTGGCGTAATCGTGGAATGGGTGTAGCTTCCATATCTTCTATTTCAGCGGTATTGATGATATTAGGTGTTGTATTGATTTTAATTCTAAGTATCAATGCACTGGTCATAGATACTCAGGGTAAGTTTGATGAAATTGAATTGTTTTTATATGATGATGTAACCGATGAACAGTTGACAGCTATTGAGGATATGATACGTAGTAAAGAAGGCGTATTATCAATTCTATACAAATCAAAGGAGCAAGCTTTAGATAGTTATAAAGAGCAGTGGGGTGATGAAGGTTATCTATTAGATGGTCTAGAAGAGGACAACCCACTACCTAATTCATATACTATTCAGCTAAAGGACATTAGCTTTGCAGATATTATTGTAGATGAAGCAAGGACTATGGATGGAGTCGAAAAGATTAACTACCATAAGGAAGTTATAGACAAGCTTATGGTATTTGCAAATTACATTAGAATCGGTGGGATGATCATTATTGCAGCTTTAGTATCTGTATCCATATTTATCATCTCAAATACAATAAAATTAACAGTATCTTCACGAAGTCGAGAAATAAATATAATGAAATATGTAGGTGCAACCAATGGATACATAAAAGGGCCCTTTGTTATAGAGGGGTTATTATTTGGCCTAATAGGTTCTGGTTTATCTATTGCGGTAGTCTATTATGGATACGGATATTTCTTTGATTCAGTGAATGAAAATTTATATTCATTATTTACAATAATGTTGGTTCCACCAAATGTTATTTTAACTGATTTATCAATTATTTTCGTGGCAATTGGTACAGGTATAGGTGCTATTGGAAGTTTAGTTTCTATGAAGAGATTTCTTAATGTTTAGGGGGAGATAATGTGCTAAAGAAAAGAAGAATAATATTTTTATTAGTTGTTATGATATTATCTTTAAATATTGTATCAGCTTATGCGACAAATTTAGACGATTTAAAAGGTGAGCAGAAGAAGCTGGAACAAGAGATTAAGGACAGTAAAAATCAACTAAATCGTATAGAATCCCAAACAAAGGATGTCACGAAACAGATTGCTGATCTTGATAGAAAGATGAATCAAGCAACTGTTGATTTAGAAAATGTAGAAAAAGAATTAGAGAATATTGAAGGGAAGATTGTTGTTACTACTGAAGAGTTGGAACAAGCTGAAATAAATCTAGAAGAAAGACAAGATACTTTTAATAAGAGAATAAGAGTAATGTACATGAACGGTAACGTTGGTTTTCTAGAAATCCTATTATCTTCTGAAAATATTAAGGATTTTCTTTCTAGACAAGATATCGTTGAGTCTATTGCAGAACATGATAAAGATTTAATTAGATTTATGAAAGAACAAAGGGATATTATAGATGCTAAGAAGGTGGAGCTAGAAGCTCAAAGAGCATCAGTAGAAGTGACTAAATCAAAAATAGAGTCTAGAAGGAAAGATTTAGAAACTGCAACCCGTGAAAAAGAAGATTTAATGGGTAGACTAGAAATAGATAAAAAAGCTTTGGAAAAAGAAATAGATAAATTTAATGATGAGGCTAAGGAAATAGAAGCTAAAATTGTTAAATTACAAAGAGATACTGGACCATATTCAGGCGGTACAATGGGATGGCCAGCTCCTGGCTACAATAGAATTACATCCCAATACGGATATCGTATCCATCCAATTTTAAAGGTTAAGAAACTTCATACAGGTATTGATATTGGGGTACCTACAGGTGGAAATATAGTTGCGGCATCAGATGGAACAGTAATATATAGTGGTTCTCTTGGTGGATATGGCAACACTATTATGCTAGATCACGGTGGAGGCATCGTTACACTTTATGCCCACAACTCTAGATTAATGGTTAAAGAAGGCACTTTTGTAAAAAGAGGAGATATAGTTTCCAAGGCAGGAAGTACAGGAATGTCTACAGGACCTCACTTACACTTTGAAGTTAGAAAAAATGGAGCATATCAAGATCCACTAACATGGTTAAAATAAAAGGGGAAGACCCCCTTTTATTTTTTTATCACTTGGGTAGAATGGTATAATATAAGTTATAATATAATAAAATAGTTTTATAGGCTATAATATATGAGGTGAAAAAATGGGAAAGAAAAAGAATTTATTGTTCTTTATAGTATTACTAGTTCTAACAAATGCAATTACCTTTGGATTAACAAATGTACTAACATTACAATTTGATAATAAAGTCATTATTCCTAAAGGAGAATATGAGCAGCTTTATACAACTTATCAGAATTATTCAAAAGTCTCATATGTAGAAAATATTGTAAGAGAAAACTACTTAAGAGATGTAGAAGACAGTACCTTGCTAGATGGGCAACTTAAGGGATTAGTCCAATCACTGAATGACCCCTACTCTCAATACTTAACTGCAGAGGAATACAAATCTCTAGCTGAGCAAACATCAGGAACATACGGTGGAATAGGGGTTATAGTGTCACCAGGCGATGATAATTATATAACTGTAGTATCTCCAATTGAAGATACACCTGGTGAGAGAGCAGGTCTAAAAACAGGTGATAAAATATTAAGTGTTGATGGTGTGGATTTTACGGCAGAAAATATGGATGCTGCTGTAAAGGTCATGAAAGGTGAGCCAAATACTAGTGTTACCATAACTATAATGCGTAGGGATAAAGACGGTAACAACGAAACTTTAGACATTGAGATAACCCGTGAAATAATTAGATTGGTAACAGTTAAGTCCAGTATATTAGATGATACACTTGGATATATAAAAATAACATCCTTCGATGAAATAACATATGAGGATTTCAAAGCAGATCTTAATGAGTTAGAAAGTCGTGGTGTTGAAGGTTTAATAATAGATTTAAGAAATAATCCTGGAGGACTTTTAAATATTACTGCCGATATTGCAGATGAGTTTTTAGGAGAAGGAGATATTGTATATACTGAAACAAAAGATGGTCAGAGAGAATATCTAAGGTCTGATAAATCAATGACAGAACTCCCACTTGTAGTACTAATAAATGGAGGAAGTGCCAGTGCATCAGAGATTTTAGCAGGAGCTATAAGGGATCATAATAGGGGAGAGCTTATAGGTACAACTACTTTTGGAAAAGGTGTAGTTCAAAGGATAAGACCTTTTGAAGATGGCTCAGGCATTAAACTAACCATATCTGAATATTTTACTCCTAATGGAATTAATATTCACGGTGTAGGCATAGAACCAGATATGATAATAGAGTTACCAGATGATGTAGAGGTAATTGGTGTAGAAAATATTGATGGAGATATACAATTACAAAAAGCAATGGAAGTATTAAATTCAAAAATAAAATAAAAAGCTGTCATCCTGAACTCGGTGAAGGGTCTTAAGATTCTTCCCTAAAGCTCAGAATGACATCATAATGTTTTCTAAAAAAGGGGACTATTCTATGTACGGGCTATATCAAATTGTTTACTTTACAATAATTGATATATTGAGAATACTAAGATCTCCTTTTTTTATTTTAATTATTATTATGATTTATTTTCAATATAGAAAAAATACAAAACACCCAATTCTCGCTACAGCCACATCTATTTTGTATGGGATGATTGGTGGATTAATTGCCACAGTGATGTTTCTTTATCTTCAAGTATATCTAATACCTATGGATTATATATATATACTTATAGTTACTATTCTACTATCTTTCATAGATACTAGGTTTATTTGCTTTGCATATGGAGGAAGTATCGTTGTTTTATTAAATCTTATATTTGGTTTTCCAAATATTGATAAGTATGATTTAATGCAACTGGTAGCTGTATTGCATATTGTTGAAGCCTTGTTGATTATTCTAAACGGAGATTATCAAAAAGAGACAAGGCAATTTACATTAGGATATAATAGTGTGGGAGGTTATACATTTAGTAGAATTTGGCCATTGCCCTTAGTATTATTTATAGGTGATACTATGATAAAACCAATTACAATCGTTGCTTTATTAAACTATGGCGACTTTACCATATCTAATTACCCAAAGGAAAAGACAACAAAATCCGGTATCGTATTGTTCCTATATGGGCTAATTTTATTGATCATTACTAAACTTAGGATCAATCCATATCTGGCTCCTATTGTTGCCATCATTGGTCATGAATTTATAATTCATATCAATAAGTATCGAGAGAAGACAAGGACTCCATTATTTGGTGATCCAGCTGAAGGGGTTAGAGTACTTGATATAAAACCTAGAAGCATAGCAAGAAAAATAGGAATATCCAAGGGAGATATTATATTAAAAATTAATGAAACCTCTATCAATGATGAAAAAGATCTTCAAGATATTGAAGAAATAAATCAAGACATATATAAAGTTAAATTCTTTAATATTAAGAAAGGAATTGTTATCAAAACATATAAGGGGAAAAGAAAAACCCTAGGTATTATTTCTTTACCAAGGGTTCTGTAGTATTTATTTTACTTAAATCTAAAGAATATATTATTTGTGGTTTAGTACTTTCAAATGGTACTTTCAAATCAATGTATAATAGTTCATTTTCACTATCATAATAGGCCTTGTCGCTGGTAATATTGACAATAGGCTTTAATTTCTTCTTTTTAATATCATATTTGTGAAAAGTATAGTCACTATTGTTAGTGTTGATACTAATTATACCAACAGTATGATCATCTATCTTGAAGTAATTACTTACATTCAAATCGATGTTGCTGTGCTTTTTATTAGTTTCCTTATTAAATATTACCAAGTCATGGGTATTGTTTTTCTCGTCAAATTTTAAATAGCCAATAAATTCTTCATTAATAAACCTAGGTGTATGACCTTCTTCTTCTATCTCATTATGAATCCAATTAGAAGTCATTTGAATAGAATTCTTTCCAGTATCTTTATCTTTAATAGTAATGATAATATTATCATTTTGAATTTGCATTCCAACGATGTCTGAATATATAAAATTAACTAATTCAGTGTTAGAATCTTGAATATTGTAGTTATAGATAGTAGATGCAATATCAGTTTTGCTTACTATATATAGATTATCATTATCTTTCCACCTAATAATTGAAGGATTGATAGTATTATCAAGGATTACCTTATATGCTTTGTTATCACCTTTAGATAATATATATAGTTGATTACTTCCATTACTAGATTCTATAAGGCCTATGGAATCAAGATTTGGACTATATTGTGCACTTAATATCTCTGAATTAGTGGAGTATAAAATCTCCTTAATATTTTCAGCTATATCATATTTCAAAAGACTGATCCATTTATTTTCCTTTGATAAGGTTTTTTCTTCTTTCTTATATAAAATATTCTCATTGGGTATATAGTCTAATATGCCACCCTCGTCAATAAGTACTGAAATAAAATTTTTTGAGGATTTAACCAATTCACCACTATTGGCATCAATAAGAACTGACATATTTACAATTGGCGTTTCTAAATTATATTTATCTAAAAAGTTCTTGTACTTAAGTTCCCATAATAAATCTTCATTATCTTTAATAATATTGATATCAGGGGAAGTACTAGTAACAATTTGAAAATCAGAATTGACTTTATTTATAGCCTCATTAGCGCTTAGTTTTGTCTTAAGGGGTTTATAATTTTCATTTATTATATTAAATTTAGTATTTTCAATATTTCTAAGCTTAATATCTTTTAGTTCGATTATAACTTGTGGTATGGCTAATTGATTTAAATCAGTATCATATATATTTTCCACACGTATATCTATTTCATCGCCGGATTTGTTGATATCTATAATATTGACACCAGAAGTTTCAAATAGTCCTAAGGATGCTAATAATCTAAACCCATCGTCCTTTTTTAGAATATCGACTTTAGGTTCTAAATTCTGGAAACCTTTAGATAATATAGTCTGTTCAATATTAAATTCAAGATTATCCTCTTCGACTAAGTTTGTGGCAGCATCTATTTCTTTAATAATTAATGGGCTAGTTTTTTCAGATGTACAAGCCGTCATTAAAAACAAGAAAAGTATCGTGGTAAAAATTAGTAGTATACGCTTCATCAAGGCTCACTCCTTCTCTCATATTTTACAATAGATAGTACTTTTCTACAAGTCAAAATAATAATAATATAAGTTTTGACAATAATGAAAAATAATATATAATATATCTTAGAACGAATGTTCAAATTGAGGTGAAATTTTATGAATAAATTTAAAATAGAATCAAATTATAGACCAACCGGTGATCAGCCAAAAGCTATTGATAGTTTAGTAAAAGGGCTAAAACAAGGCGATGAACATCAAATACTTCTTGGTGTCACTGGTTCTGGAAAGACATTTACAATGGCCAATGTAATAGAAAGAGTACAAAGGCCAACTTTAGTTATAGCCCATAATAAAACATTAGCTTACCAATTAGCTAGTGAATTTAAGGAATTCTTTCCAAATAATGCAGTTGAATATTTTGTATCCTATTATGATTATTACCAACCTGAGGCTTATGTACCAGGTTCAGACACTTATATCGAAAAAGATGCATCTATAAATGATGAAATTGATAAATTGCGTCACTCTGCTACGGCCTCACTTTTTGAGAGAAAAGATGTTATAATAGTAGCGTCGGTTTCTTGTATCTATGGCTTAGGTGATCCTATTAATTATGAAAATATGGTAGTGTCCCTAAGACCAGGAATGGTCATTGAAAGAAATGAAGTAATGAAAAAATTGATAGAAATTCAATATATGAGAAATGATATCAATTTTATAAGAGGTACATTTAGGGTTCGAGGAGATGTACTTGAGATTTTTCCTGCAGCATCCAGTGAAAATACCATCAGAGTTGAATTCTTTGGTGATGAAATAGATCGTATTGTAGAGGTCAATCATTTGACAGGTGAAGTAATAGGTGTAAGAAAGCACGTATCCATATTTCCAGCATCCCACTATGCAACGAGTGAAGAGGTTGTGAAGAGAGCTTTAGTAACCATAGAAGAAGAGTTGGAAGAAAGATTAAAAGATCTTAGAGATCAAGATAAACTAGTAGAAGCCCAAAGATTGGAGCAAAGGACTAGATATGATATGGAGATGCTAAACGAAATGGGATTTTGTAATGGAATAGAGAACTATTCTGCCCATTTAAGTAGTAGGCCAATGGGAAGTAGGCCATTTACTTTAATAGATTATTTTCCCGAGGACTTTTTAATAATTATTGATGAGTCCCATGCTACAGTTCCCCAAATTAGGGGTATGTATGCAGGGGACAGGTCAAGGAAGACGACTCTTGTTGATTATGGTTTCAGATTGCCATCAGCACTTCATAATAGACCTTTGGAGTTTAGTGAGTTTGAATCTATGATTAATCAAGTAGTACATGTATCCGCAACACCAGGACCATATGAAAAAGAACATACAAATAATACTGTTGAGCAAATCATAAGGCCAACAGGATTATTAGACCCAATAATTGATGTCAGACCAACGGCACATCAGATAGATGATTTAGTAAGTGAAATAAATAAGGTGGTAGCAAGAGAAGAGAGAGTCCTAGTTACTACACTTACCAAGAAAATGGCTGAGGACTTAACTAAGTACTTTAAAGAAATAGGAATTAAAGTAACATATCTTCATTCTGATGTGGAGACAATTGAAAGAATGGAGATCATTAGAGACTTGAGAATGGGTAAATATGATGTATTAATAGGAATAAATCTTCTAAGGGAGGGTTTGGATTTACCAGAGGTATCCTTAGTTGCAATATTAGATGCGGATAAAGAAGGGTTCCTAAGATCGGAAACATCCCTAATTCAAACTTCTGGTAGAGCAGCTAGAAATCTTGAAGGCAAGGTCATAATGTACGCTGACAGAATTACAGGTTCTATGGAACGAGCTATTAATGAAACAAATAGAAGACGTGAAATTCAAGATGAATATAACAAAAAGTATGGTATTACCCCTAGAAGTGTAAGTAAAGGCATCAGAGATATCATAGAGGCAACTATTGTTGCAGAAGAGGAAGCTAAGTTTGAAGATAGCTTCAGTAAAGATGAGATAGAGTCCATGATTATAGGACTAGAATCTGCTATGCTGCTGGCAGCAGAAGAATTGGACTTTGAGAAGGCAGCAGAACTTAGAGATAAAGTAATAGAACTAAAGAAGATGAATCAATGAGGTGGATAAAATAATGACAAAAAATAAAATAGTTATCAGAGGTGCCAAGGCTAATAATCTTAAGAATGTTAGCTTGGAGCTTCCCAGGGATCAATTTATAGTATTTACTGGATTAAGTGGTTCTGGGAAATCATCTTTGGCCTTTGATACCATATATGCTGAGGGACAGAGAAGATATGTAGAATCGTTGTCTAGTTATGCAAGACAATTTTTAGGACAAATGGATAAACCAGATGTTGAATATATAGAAGGATTATCACCATCAATTTCTATTGATCAAAAGACAACCAATAGAAATCCCCGTTCAACAGTAGGTACAGTAACTGAGATTTATGATTATTTAAGATTATTATATGCACGAATAGGGACACCTTATTGCCCAAAGTGTGGGAGAGAGATTTCTAGCCAAACCATAGATCAGATGGTTGATAGACTAATGGAACTAGAAGAAAGAACTAGAATCCAAATCCTAGCACCTGTAGTAAGAGGTAAAAAAGGCGGCCATGTTAAGATCCTGGAAAACATAAGAAAAGAAGGATATGTAAGAGTAATAATAGATGGAGAAATGTACGATATATCCGACGAAATCAAATTAGACAAGAATAAAAACCATACGATTGAAATAGTTGTAGATAGAATAGTTATCAAAGAAGGAATAGAAGCTAGATTAGTAGATTCCTTGGAAACTGCCTTTTCTTTAGTTGACGATTTAGTCGTTGTAGATGTATTGGATAAAGAGAGAATGACCTTTAGCCAAAAGCTTTCTTGTCCAGACTGTAATATTTCGATGGAAGAGCTGGAGCCTAGGATGTTTTCCTTTAACAATCCCTTTGGTATGTGCCCTACTTGTAGTGGGTTGGGATTTCACAAGGCGATTGATCCAGACCTTGTAATACCCAATAAAGAATTGAGTATTGAAGAAGGCGGATTGGCTCCATATAGCACCTCAGCAGAAGGAACATACTATTATGAGATATTTAAAACATTAGCTAAAGACAATGGATTTAGTATCAAGGAACCATTAAAAAATGCACCAAAGAAGTTAATTGATGAAATACTATATGGTACCGATAGAGTTATTAGTTTTGATTTTGATAGTCATTTCCAAGAAGGGATAAGAAATTATAAAGGGACCTTTGAAGGAATAGTAAACAATTTAGAAAGAAGATACAAATCTACTGCTTCTGACGCAATGAAAGATAAGTTAGAAGAGTTTATGGCAGATAATCCATGCCCAGCGTGTCACGGAAATAGGCTTAGAGAAGATGTCTTATCAGTTAGAGTGAATGGACTTAATATTATTGAACTTACTGATTTATCTATTACAAAAGCCGTAGAGTTCTTTGATGATATTGAACTAACAGAAAAACAAAAGAAAATTGGAGAACAAATATTAATTGAAATCCGTGGTAGATTGAAGTTTTTAGAACAAGTAGGACTAAACTATCTGACATTATCTCGTATGGCAGGAACATTATCTGGTGGTGAATCCCAAAGAATAAGACTAGCAACTCAGATTGGTTCTAGTCTAGTCGGGGTAGTATATGTATTAGATGAGCCTAGTATAGGATTGCACCAAAGGGATAATGAAAAACTATTAAAGGCATTAAGGGATCTTACTGATTTAGGAAACACCTTAATCGTCGTAGAGCATGATGAGGATACTATGTACATGGCAGACCATATAGTGGACATAGGTCCAGGAGCAGGAATCCATGGTGGTTATGTCATAGCTGAAGGTAATGTTGAGGAGATTAAGAATAATCCTAACTCCATAACTGGTCAATATCTTTCACATAAACTAGAAATTGAGATTCCAGAAAAGAGAAGAGAACTGAGTGGTAAATGGCTTGAAGTTAAAGGAGCTTGTGAAAATAATTTAAAGAATATAGATGCAAAAATACCCCTGGGAGTATTTACTGCTGTAACAGGAGTATCTGGCTCAGGTAAATCTTCCTTAGTCAATGAAATAATATATAAGTCTTTACAAGCTAAATTAAACCATGCAAAGACAAGACCTGGTAAACATAAGGAAATCAAAGGAATAGAGCATTTAGACAAAATAATTGCCATAGATCAAAGCCCAATAGGTAGAACACCAAGATCCAATCCAGCTACTTACACAGGTGTATTTGATAATATAAGAGATGTATTCGCCATGACCAATGAATCTAAATTACGAGGTTATAAAAAAGGTAGGTTTTCTTTCAATGTAAAAGGTGGCAGATGTGAAGCTTGTCGCGGTGATGGTATACTAAAAGTAGAGATGCATTTTTTACCTGATGTATACGTTCCTTGTGAAGTATGTAAGGGTAAAAGATATAATAGGGAAACCCTCCAGGTAAAATATAGGGATAAAACAATAGCTGATGTATTGGAGATGACAGTAGAAGAGGGAGTTCAATTCTTTGAGAATCATCCAAATATAAGTCGTAAACTAAAGACATTATATGATGTAGGATTAGGATATATAAAGATCGGTCAATCATCTACAGAACTATCTGGTGGAGAAGCCCAAAGGGTGAAACTAGCCACAGAACTTGCTAAAAGATCTACAGGAAAAACCGTATATATACTGGATGAACCAACTACTGGCCTACATTCAGCAGATATTCATAAACTGATAAATGTATTAAATGATCTGGTCGGAGATGGCAATACAATTATAGTTATAGAACATAATTTAGATGTTATAAAGACAGCAGATTATATAATAGACTTAGGGCCTGAAGGTGGGGATAAAGGTGGTACAATAGTCACCACAGGGACTCCGGAAGAAGTAAGTAAGTGTGAAGAATCTTATACAGGACAGTTTTTAAAAAAAATATTAAAATAAATGAGACAGAAGAGAGGAGAGGGATCATTTGAAGATCACAGTTTTAGAACCATTAGGGATATCTGAGGTAGAATTAAGGGAGATTGCAAAAGCTATTACTGATAAGGGGCATGAGCTGACTATTTATAATGAAAAGACCTCCGATATAGAAGTATTAAAGGAAAGGGTCAAAGATGCTGACGCACTAATAATAGCGAACTCACCATTGAAAAGAGAGGTAATAGAAGCGGCTAAAAATCTTAAGATGATATCAGTTGCTTTTACAGGATTTGATCATGTTGACCTAGATATTTGTAAGGAGAAAGGTATATCAGTAAGCAATGCGGCAGGATATAGTACCCACTCTGTAGCAGAACTTGCCTATGGATTGATGATTTCACTTTTAAGAAAGATCGTTCCTTTGGATAAAGTGACTAGAGATGGAGGGACCATGGCTGGTTATAGACAAAATGACCTATATGGTAAAACCCTAGGAGTAATCGGGACAGGAGCCATAGGTAAAAAAGTAGCAAATCTGGGACTTGCCTTTGGTTGTGATGTTGTAGTCTATAATAGAAGTAAAGATGAAGAGCTTGTAAATCAAGGTGTAAAATATATGGATTTAGATGATGTCCTAAGGAATAGTGATATCGTAACAGTACATCTTCCACTTACAAATGAAACTAGAGGGTTGATTAGTGAAGATAAACTAAAGCTAATGAAGAAGGATTCTTTATTAATAAATACTGCTAGAGGACCAATAATAGATAATGAAGCCTTAGCAAAGGCACTGAATGAAGGGTGGATAGCAGGAGCAGGTATCGATGTATTTGATATGGAACCTCCAATGCCAAGTGAGTATGCTTTATTAAAAGAAAACAATGCTGTCTTAACGCCACATATTGGCTTTGCAACTGAAGAAGCAATGGTAAGGAGGGCTCATATAGCCTTTGGTAATGTAGATGGCTGGATGGAAAAGAAACCACAAAATGTAGTATTGTAAGTTATCATTTTATGATATAATTATATAAAATGGGGAACGGGGGAATCTAAATGACCAATGAAGAATTCCAAAGGATAGTATTAGAAGAGTTGAAAGCTTTAAAAGAAGGCCAAAGAGCTTTAGAAGAAGGGCAAAGGGCTTTAGAAGAAGGACAAAGGGCTTTAGAAGAAGGACAAAGAGAAATCAAAAAGGAATTAAAGGCTATAACTGAGCAGACAGCTGATTTGACTGAATTTAGGCAAGAAGTCAATTCTGAACTTGAAGCTAATTTTGAAGAACATGAAGTATTTAAGGCAATAACTGGAGAGCACGAAGTTGACATTAGAAGACTAAAAAAACTAGCAGTATAGATAAAAGTCGGTAGGATTATTGAATCCTACCGACTTTTGTATCTTCTATTAAAAAATCACCAAACATATCAGCTACTACATTATCAACTTCTTCTCTATTATAGACATAATATTTGCGACCATCACCCTCACCAGGAAGAGTCATTGTCACCATATTTTCAGTATCCACTTTTCTCGCAGCCCATGTTGCCTTAAGTACAGTATCCAGTGGTATATTTGTGTCTACATAATCAAAATAGGTTTTAGCTAATTTATCTATTTTTAAAATGTTTTTTGGTTTTATAGTCTGTTTTACCAGTTCCTTCATAAACATCTGCTGGGATCGAACCCTACCAACATCTGCATCAGGGTATTGAGTACCATCATTATTTTTTCTCCATCTCAAAAATTGGATAGATTGATCTCCATCAAGGGTTTGAAGTCCAGGTTGCAAATCTACATGAAACTCTTTACCCTTAGTGGTATCATCATATTTCATCCTTCTAGGTACATCAATATCTACCCCACCTATAGTATCTACTATTTCTTCAACAGCTCTATAATCCACCTTAACAAAATGCTCCACATCTAGATTAAGAAAATCCCTTACTGTAGCCAATGTTAAATCAATGCCACCATAGGCATGGGCATGATTTATCTGATCCAGCTTATCTCTTATAAGTACTTTAGTATCCCTAGGTATAGACATCATATTGATATCTCCAGTTTTAAAGTTGAAACTGGTAAGTATCATAGTGTCAGTCCTATCTCTACTTGCTTTTGTTACATCGTATGTATCTACACCTAAGAGTAAAAACAATATTTCATCCTTATTCTTAAGTTTGACTTTCTCAGTTTTCTCTATATCTTCTTCATCGCCTTTATCTGCAACCTCATCACTTTCATCAATGGCAGCAGCAGTATTATCTTTTATATTATCATAATTATTTTTTAAATTTATAAAAACAAATGAAAATACTATGCTTGAAATTATAAAGGTTATTAAAAACTTTCTCTTCATATTTACATTAACACCTCTTCTTACCAATAATATAATTATTTAATACAATATCACAAGGAAAGTTTAAATACAATTATAAAGTCTTATTGTTACTGTATTGTAAACATTAATAAAATATAATTTAAACCTTGTTAAAAATTAGACAATATGATATACTGTTATTAAATTAACAAACTAATTTATAGGGGGAATTATTAATGAAAAGATTCACAATACCTAGAGATATGTACTATGGAAAAGGCTCTTTAGAGCATCTTAAAAATTTAGATGGTAAAAAAGCTATACTTGTTTTAGGTGGAGGCTCTATGAAGAGATTCGGATTTGTTGATAAAGCTCTTGAATATCTAAAAGAAGCTGGAATAGAAACTATACTTTTTGAAAATGTAGAACCAGACCCATCGGTTGAAACAGTTTTGGATGGTGCAAAAGCAATGTTAGAATTCGAACCAGACTGGATTATTTCAATGGGTGGTGGCTCTCCAATTGACGCAGCAAAAGCAATGTGGGTTTTTTATGAATATCCAGAAACCTCATTTGAAGATATCATACAACCATTTTCATTCCCAACACTAAGGAAAAAAGCAAGATTTATCGCTATACCTTCAACCTCTGGAACAGCTACAGAAGTGACAGCTTTTTCAGTGATAACGGATTATTCAAATGGTGTTAAGTATCCTTTAGCAGACTTTAATATAACTCCCGATATAGCAATATTAGATCCAGAATTAGCAGAAACAATGCCGGCAACATTAACAGCTCATACAGGAATGGATGCTCTAACTCATGCAGTTGAGGCTTATGTTTCAACACTGAATTCACCATTTACAGATCCATTGGCTCTAAAATCCATAGAAATGGTATTTGACTATCTACCAGCTTCATTTGAAGGAGATATGGAAGCAAGAGAACAGATGCATTATGCCCAATGTCTTGCAGGACAGGCATTTACAAATGCATTATTAGGTATAGTGCACTCAATGGCACATAAAACAGGAGCGATATTCGATACTGGACATATACCACATGGATGTGCCAATGCGATCTATCTTCCATATGTAATCCAATTTAATGCTAAGAATGCAGAAAAGAGATACGGTGATATAGCAAGATATATCGGACTTCAAGGAGATACAGATGCAGAATTAGTAGTAGCATTATGCGATAAGATTACAGATTATAATAAGAAATTAGGGATACCACTTACATTAAAAGAATTCGGTATTGTTGAATCAGAATTCTTAGATAAGGTTAAATTAATTTCTGAAAGAGCCATTGAAGATGCATGTACAGGTTCAAACCCAAGGGAAATTTCAGTATCAGAAATGGAAGAGCTATTTAAATGTATATACTATGGAAAGAAAGTTGATTTCTAATAGAATCAAGAATTTACAAGGACTTAAAACTAATTATAGTTTTAAGTCCTTGATTTCTATAGCCTATTAATCTAGGTTTCAAATTGATGAGTAACCCAATTTTGTCACCAAAAGTTTCTTTGTTAATAAAATAGTAATAGTGACAGATATGATCGTAGAAAAAGTTAATTTTGTCATCCTGAGCTTTGCGAAGGATCTTAGATTCATCGTTAATTCAAGGATGATGTAAACTAATTATCTAATATATATGAGGTGATAAAATGTTTAGACACATGGTTGCTGGATGGGATAGTAGTACTAGATTAAAAAATGGTAGTGAAGTACATTATATAAATTTTGATAATGCAGCAACGACACCACCCTTTAAATCAGTATTAAATGAAATTATGGAGTTTGCACCGAATTACTCTTCAGTCCATAGAGGTGCAGGATACAAGTCTATAATATCATCGGAGTATTACGAAAGAGGAAGGGATATAGTACTAGATTTTATAGGAGGTAATAAAGATTACCATACAGTAATTTTTCTAAAGAATACTACAGAGGCTATTAATAAACTATCCTATAGATTAAAGGATGAACTACAAGATAAGATTGTATTATCCTCATATATGGAGCATCATTCAAACTTATTGCCATGGAAATATAGATACAATACAGACTATGTAAAAGTTCAATCATGTGGTAGATTATCCCTAGAGGATTTAGAACAAAAGCTTCAATATTACAGAGGCAGGGTAGGTTTGGTAGCGGTATCTGGGGCATCTAATGTAACAGGATATACAAATCCTATACATAAAATCGCTAAGATTGCTCATAAATATGGAGCCAAAATCTTAGTGGACGGAGCTCAATTAATTCCTCATAGTCCCTTTGATATGAAGGCTATTGGCAGTGAAGAGCATATAGATTACTTGGCTTTTTCTTCCCATAAGATGTATGCTCCTTTTGGAATAGGAGTATTAGTTGCACCTAAGAGTACCTTTGAAAAAGGATATTCAGAACATATCGGTGGTGGGACAATAAAATATGTATCCATAAAGGATACCATATGGGCAGATCCACCAGAGAAAGAAGAGGCAGGCACGCCTAATCTAATGGGTGTTATAGCATTATCAGAAAGTATTAATACTTTACAGTCATTAGGTATGAAAAGAATTGAAGAACATGAAAGAAATCTCACAGTCTATGCACTAAATCTTATGAGAGATATACCAAATCTGGTTATATATGATGACTTCGATACAGATAATAAAGTATCTATTATTTCTTTTAATATAGAAGGACTACATCACCAACACTTAGCCCAAATATTAAACGATGAAGGTGGTATAGGAGTAAGAAATGGATGTTTCTGTGCTCAACCCTATGTACAAAAGCTATTAAATATAAGTGATGAGTCTATGGAAAAGTATAGAAGTGATGAGTGCCTCCCACAACCCGGATTAGTGAGGATAAGCTTTGGACTTTATAATAATTATGATGAAGTATATTTATTTGCAAGACTGTTGGATCAAATTGGTAGGAATGTGGAGCATTATAGAAATAAGTGTTAGGAAATGGCAACCCCAATAATTTAGGTTATTGGGGGAATTTTTTAGTTTTTTGCATACAAAAAGTGATATAAATGCCTATGTAATTTATTGAGGGTTTAGTATACTATAAGTATAGGAAATGTAATAATTGCTATATACCAAAGATCATATAGAAAAAGGATGAGTTACAAGCTTGCCTATGGGTTATAAGCATGTTGAACTAGAGTATATAAGGGTATGATCATAGTGATTCGTTCTTGGCATTTTTAGGAGATTATCTTCAATGGTTAAAAAGATATTGATGGTAGTTATTTAAATAATAGAAGGGAATTTTTATATGGAAAAATTTAATTCAAATAAAACAAATATGGGAGTTATGTTTATTACTGTACTCTCTCTAATTGGAATGTTTATAGTAGATTATTTTATACAACCAGGATATCTAATGAAGTCCATGGTTAAAATCATATTATTTTTGCTAGTCCCACTTACTTTTATTAAGATAGATAAAAGTATATCTATAAAGAAATACTTTAAGATAAGTTCAAAAAAGCAATTTTTGATATCTTTAGGATTAGGCATTGGTGTCTATATAATTATACTTGGAGCATATTTCATATTAAAAAGCTTTATCAATCTAGACAATATTCAGGATATTCTATTGGAAAGCTTAAATGTGGATAAGGATAATTTTGTTTTTGTTGCATTGTATATATCATTTTTCAATTCGTTGTTAGAAGAATTTTTCTTTAGGGGATTTATATTTTTAAGTCTATTAAACACAAGTGGAAGACTTAAAGCCTACATAATAAGCGCCTTTGCTTTTGCAATATATCATGTTGCAATAATGGCAAATTGGTTTAATATTGCTTTATTCGCCCTTGCATTGTCAGGCTTGTTTATAGGTGCCTTGATATTTAATTATTTAAATGAGAAAAACAATAATATATATAATTCATGGTTGGTTCATATGTTTGCAAACTTTGCAATTAATACAGTAGGATTTATAATGTTCGGTATTATCTAGCATGCCTACTGTTACCACTGTTTTTACTTAAGGTAAAATTTCCTCAGATATAGAGTAGGGAATGACAGAATACTTGCTGACATCAATGATAATGAAATTTAAATTATTATTTTTATATGAATCACACAACCTCCTTTTACCGTAAAAAGGAGGTTGTGTCTATAACCATTTAAACCAGAATGTTACTCCGTCCTCATTATTCTTTGCACCATATGAGAATTTGTGCAATTCTAGAATTCTTCGTGAAATAGATAGGCCCAAGCCAGTACCCTTTGTATCACTTCGTTCTGCACTAATTTTTTTGTAAGGATACCATATTTCATCAATTTTATCTTCTGGTATGTGGCTGCCACTATTGTATATTTCAAATTTATCTCTAGATATTTTTATATTAATTACACCATTTTCTTGTGTATTATCAATGGCATTGATTATAAAGTTATCAATTACTCTTTCTATTAAAGACTTATCAGCCTTTATAAGAGCATCTCCCCTTAGTGTAATGGATATATGTTTATCATCACAAATTTGATTATAGCGACTTATAAGCATATGGGATATTTCAGCAAGAGATATATCCACAAGTTTTAAATCAAAGGAATTGGATTCTATTCTACTCATGTCAAGCATCTGACGTATGATACTATCCATTCTATCTACATTTTCATTGATATGGATTGTATAATCTGTTCTTTTCTCAGTATGAATATTTTCTTGTAAATTTTGTGCATATCCTGAGATAATACTTAAAGGGGTCTTCAAATCATGAGCAAGGGCATCGGTCATTTCTTTACGCTGTCTTTCCAGTTGCTCTTGTTTTAGATATGTTTTATAGGTTTGTTTTGAAAGAATATAGGATGCAATCATAAATATTAGTAAACAAGAGGTCCATACATATACCAATGTAGAATAAATTCTTTCTCCTATATTGATATCGAGACCAACTGCTGTCCAAAAATCACTATGGAAACCACCATCTATCACTGTGATCATGGACTCATATGGTACTATCATATAATAGCGATAAGTTAATTCATTTATCCTTTCACTTTCAATAGGAGTTGCTAATTCAAAATATTGTTGTATTGACCCTTCTAATTTTGATGAATCAGTTACCAGCTGGCGAAGTTCTTCCCGGTTTTCAATGTTTTGAATATTATACTCTTGTTGTATATTACCAAATTCAAAATATGGTAAATCCCTTGTATCTTCATAACCTGAAGTGTAGACAAGGTGCTCACTATGCGATCCGCTGCTAGAAATTACATTCCCATTATCATCAAATTCAGTAGAATACAAGGGAGTAATGTATATTTTGTCTGGAATAATCATTTCATTATCCATCCATAGACCATGTATATTTAGTGAATAACCAGATAAGTCTCCAACCTTTACTACTTTTGGATTGGCATATAGATAATTTTTAAGCTCTTCTATTTCCTCTTCACTGAACCAATCCTCGGGACTTAATAATCCATATCTTTGGGAATGGATATTTCCGCTAATTTCAGTATAACCGCATTTCCAGTAATCATTTGTATGATATATAAGTTCATAATCACTTGTAAATAGAGCAATCTCTGGTACATCTAATAAGGAAATAGTAATTGATCTATTTACAAATTCCTTTTTTACCTTGGATATATCCGTAATCTGATTATTATTGTCAAGATGATCTTCTAAAATATCTACCATTCCATTACTAATTCGTATAGAGTTTAAACCTAGCTCTCTGTCTACAGCTTTCTTTTCCTCAGAAACTAAAAACACAGAAAAACCAATCATCAACAACAGATAAGTAGCTAAAAAACCACCAAATATTCGTACATAAATCGATTTCTTCATCTTATTATTTTTCATAATACACCTCCAACTTATAGCCTCTTTTGAATACGGTTTTTATTTGGCTAGAAGCACTACCTAGTGCTTTGCGAAGTTTTTTTACATGATTATCCACTACTCTTTCATTGCCATCAAAATCATAACCCCATATTCTAATCAGTAAGTTATCACGACTCACTACTTTTCCATGATTTTCAATCAGTACTTTCAATATGGCAAATTCTATTGGTGCTAGTATTATTTCATTATCATCAACATATGCACTATAACGATATGGATCTAATTTTATTCTGCCTGATACCATTACTTCTTTTCTTATCATTCCTTTTGAACGTCGAAGTAAAGCCATTGATTTTGCATAAAGCTCAGCTAAGGAAAAAGGTTTTGTTACATAATCATCGCATCCTAGGTTATATCCGTGTAATATGTCGCTTTCATTATGTTTTGCTGTAATAAAGATTATAGGAACGTCACTAGTCTTTCTTAATTCTCTACAAATTGTAAATCCATCTAGCTCTGGAAGCATAATATCTAGAAGTACCAAATCATATCCATAGTCCATAGATTTCAATTGTCCTTCAGTCCCTGTAGAGGCAGTATGAATAGTTAAATCCCCATTACTTTTCTGTGTAAAATAATCAATTATAATTTCTCTAATCTCTGGATGATCCTCAACTAATAGAACATTGAACACCATATCAACACCTCCAAGTATATGGTAACATATAAATATATCCTTTTTGTATCCTTCTGGAATTATTTTACTGCTTATTATAAGAGTAAGTATTGGGAAATAACAGCCTCAATAATTTAGGTTATTGGGGGAAATTTTGTTAATGTAAGATGAAGATTCAAAGTGGACACAAGTAACTATTGAAATTATTACAGGTTACAGATAAAAATTTAGGAGTATTTTTTGCTACTTCAGGTTTATACTTCATACCTATTTTTCTAATTGTTTTATTGATTAGAGAAAAACTTTGATGTTACAATAGT
>JAAYGX010000169.1 GCA_012735585.1 Tissierella sp. | reverse complement strand
CCTGTTACATCTGCCAGTGCAGTATCTTGGGTTTTGGTCCAACCTATTGTGTCACTGATATTTGTATTATATTGTTCATTTTGTGCAATATTGTTGTCCATAGACATGATTTTGGCTACTAAAAGCGGATCGTCTGATGGTTTTGATACTAGTTTTCCTGAGGAAAGTTGATTTTGATACTTTTGCATTTGCTTAAGGTTTGTGGATAGGTTCCTTAAGAAGCTATTATTCAATGTGTTATTTGTTATTCTCATGTACTACACCCCCGTTCTGTTGATCAATACATCTAGCATTTCTGATAATACTTGGATTACCCTTGCATTTGCTTCATAGGCACTTTGGTATTTGATTACATTTGAAATTTCCTCATTAATAGATACACCGGATACGGACTCTCTTCTCATTTCCAATTGTCCTAATAATACATCTTGGTTTGCTATGACATTGTCTGAGTGCTCCTTGGATATTCCTATATTGATAACGATGTTGCCATAGCCATCTTCTACAGTTATACCACCTGGGTTACCTGCAATAGACATATCTGTCGGATCATAGGTTAAGGTAGGGTTTTCACTAGTAAAATCCAGTTTTGTATTTCTAAGTCTTGCCATAGCTAAGGCTCTAGACCCATCACCTTCTGGTGAATTATAATCTGCACCTACTAAAACCTTACTATGGTCTGATTGAATCTCTTGACTTATTGTAATAGTTGTCGATGGATTCGCTTCATCATATACGAAAAAATCAACTGAATCCGCAACTTGACCATCACCTGTATGAATCTTATTCATTGCATTTGCCATTGTCTTAGCAAATTGGTTGAGGCTATTCATAGCATCATCTATATCACCAAGGGCATCTGTGTTCCCTTGGATTCTTCCTGAATTAATTAAACCATTGTTTTTTATGATATTGCCACCATCAATAGGTTGATCCATTCTTGTAAATAGCACTGCCCCTAATTCAAATCCAGCCATGTCATCAGCAGACAGATTCTCAATAGTTACTGGATCAACTAAACTATCTCCACCTGGGGATATGCTTACTGTAAAAGTACCATCTTGGTTCTCTACTACTTCTGTAACTACACTTAACTTATGTGTAGCTTCAGTACCTAGTACCTTGATGCCATTTTCTGTTCCGTCAGCATATGTGATAGTTACTCTGCCATATTTATCAAAGGATGGCTTGATGTTCCCTATTCCCCCAAGGTCTTGTAGCATTAAATCTCTTTGATCCAGTAGGTCATTTGGCACATCTCCCGTTACTCCTATGTTGAATATTTGCTTGTTTAGTGCGTCTAGTTTTTCAACGATGGCGTTGAAATCTTTGGCATTTTTCTCTATTTGCCCTACGGTTTCATCTTTTAAACTACTAATTTGACGGGACATATGGTTGATGGTATCTGCTAATGCCTTGCCTTTTTCTACAACAATAGTTCTTGAGTTCAAGCTTTCCGGATTTTTACTTAGTTCTTGCCATGAGTCAAACATCTCCCCTAAGTAAAAATTCAGTCCTGTAGTTGATGGTTCATTGAAGATTACTTCTAGTTGATCGATTACTTCAGACTTTGAAGCATATCTTTCAAAAGTACCTGACTCGTTTCTTATTTGTTTGACTACATAGTCATCTATTACCCTAGTTATGGACTCCATCTTGACTCCAGTACCTAGTTGTCCTACGCCACCTAAATTGTAGGCAAGAGAAGCTTTCATCTCTACTCTTTGTCTATTAAAACCTCTTGTGTTTGCGTTTGATATATTGTGTCCTGTTGTATGCAATGATGTCTGTGCTGCGAATAAACCTTTATTTGCTACATTTAAAGTACTAAATAAACCTGACATTTTATCACATCCTATACCGATTGATCTACTATATTAATACTATCTGTATTTTGGTATGTCCCTTTTGCTGAGTATGTATTTGAAAAGTTGTTTATGTTTTGGGAGATACTTTCTAATACTGCGTTTTGATAGCTTAGAGCTTGCTTGGTTAATAGGAGGTTGAGTTCTTGCATGGAGTCAATTTCTTTGATCAAATCCATTGCCTCTTTGAAGTTCTCAACATCCATACCTTTAAAAGCTGCTAGCTTTTCTATTTGTTCATTTTTTTTAGTTACTATTTCAGTTATCTTATCTAAATCATTATTTATTAAAGCTTTCTTTTCTTCTTTAAGCAAAGTTATTATATTTTTTAAATTATTTAATAGACTTCTTTTGTGGTTCACTAGATCTCACTACCTCTCTGGAATTCTAAGGTCTCTAGAATCTTGTCTACTATTTCTTCAGGAGATATTTTGTAGCTACCTGATAGAATGGATTGTCTTATTCCTTCTACTTTTTTACTAAAGGTAGCATCTTCAGCTTGGCTAATTGTTTTTACAAGAGCTTTTGCTGTATCTGAGATTTGAATATTCACAACATCATCCTTTGTAATGGATTTTTGTAAATCTTTATCATTTTTAGTTTTTATAGTATTATCTAAATATTTTTCATAAATATTGTTTACTCTATCTATTTTCATTCAAATTCTCCCCCTTGCATCCTTTAGTTATTATATCGGAAGGTTTTTTAGTTAGTTAAACAATATTAAAGGTTTTTTACTCTTTGCTCTTTACTTAATATATTGGTTATTCTAACACCAAAGTTTTCGTTGATAACTACAACTTCACCGTGGGCTATTAGTTTGCCATTAACATAGATCTCCAATGGCTCGTCTGCTAATTTATTTAATTCTACTAAAGATCCATTTCCAAAAGATAGTATTTCCTTGATTGTCTTTTTACTTTTTCCTAAAACTACACTAAACTCCAATGGAACATCCATGATTAAATCTAGGTTTCTTGGAGGTTTCTGCTCTGGTTTTTCATCTTCAAAGTTTGGAAATATAGGTTTTTTTATAGATACTTTAGTCTCTGGTGTCTCGGTATGGATTATATCGTTAGATTGTGTACTTTGTGATTGTATAGTTTCACTTATTAGTTCATCAGATACTACCTCCGCCTTTATTTGTACAGGCTCCTCAGGAGCACCTGATGGCATCATTAGCTCTACTATTTCCTCTACTGTTTCTATTGTATATACTTGCATTATTTCACTTTGAATCAATCCTTCTACATCTAAGTTAAAGGATATTCTAACTACATATCGGTCATCTTTAACCTCTACAAAGTCGGACTCTTTGCTTTTATCCCATACTTCCACATTAGGAGGTAGTATGTCGATTGGTCTTTCTAGCATAGTTGCCATTGAAGTAGATGCAGAGCCTATCATTTGATTCATAGCCTCTCCCACTGCACTTAGTTCAAGTTCTGTAAATGCTCTTTCTATATTAAGACCATCTCCACCCATCATTAAGTCAGCAATAATAGTTGCATCTTCTATATCCATCATCAGGAGATTGTCTCCTTTTAATCCTTCTTTAAATGCTATATTAGCTACAACCTTAGGAATATTACATTCATCTATAATTTGCTTAAAGGATACATAGGATACCCTTGGCGTTGTGATCGATACTTTTCTATTTAGAATAGAAGATAGAGTCGTTGCAGCTGTAGACATAGAAATATTTCCTACTTCACCAACAATGTCTTTTTCCTTGTCACTTAAATCAATTTTAATATCTTCATTTAATATTTCATTATTCAGCAAGGCATTGATTTCTTCCTGAGATAAAACATCTTTATTCATCACTCAACATCCTCTTCTATATATTGTAATACTTGAACTGCCAATCTAGAGTTGATTTCTCCTGGTCTTACTAGATAGTGCAGCTTGTCCTCTACATACATCTTTAGTGGATCAGTAGTCTTTAGGTCTAATTGGAGAATATCTCCAGCCTCTAAATGTAGAAAATCATCTACTGTTATGATTGATTTTCCAAGAACTACTTCTAAGTTTGCTACAGAAGACATTATTCTTTCCTTCAGAATCTCTTGGCTATTTTCGTTGATTTCCTTATCAAAATCAAACCAGTTTTTCATACTAAGTTTATCTATGACATTCTCAAAGGATACGTACGGAATACATATATTCATAAAACTTCTGTTATCTAAAACATCTACAATAAAGCTTATTAGTATCACAGGCTCATTAGGCGACATATTCTGTATCAATTGAGGATTTGTTTCTAGAGAGTCTAGCTCTGTCTCTATCTCTATGATCTCTGCCCAAGCTGCCTCAAAGGATCTTAGAATACTTATGACTATTTCCTCTAAAATCCCTAGTTCTATATCGGTAAATCTCTCTTTATCAGCTGGCATGTCTATGGTTGTTTTTTCAAATCCACCACACATCAAATCTATAGCCTGCATACAAAACTGGGGATTGATTTCTAGTAACTGTATCCCCGTCAATGGTTTGGATCTAAACATCCCTAATAAAGTACTTCTTGGAATAGATCTTAGAAACTCATCATAAGAAATCTGCTCTACTCCACCTAATGCAATTTTTGCATTGGACCTGATTTGACTAGATAGAAGGTTTCCCGCGATTTTAGAAAAGTTCTCAAATATCATGTATAGGGTATTTATGTATTCCTTTGAAAGTTTAATTGGCCTTCTAAAATCATAGGATTTAACCTTATCAACTTCTTTTTCTTCTAATACTGTTTCAGAATCAATCTCACCAGTATCTAACGCTGCTAAAAGCGAATCAATTTCTTGTTGTGATAAAACCTGTTTCACCCATCATCCCTCATTTCGAGTCAAGTAACGTATCTACATCTATTATATTTACAATAAATTCTTTCATTTGAACTATGCCTAGTATTCCCTGTTCTGCGTTTTGAGTAACTTTGTTAATCATAGAAGGCTGTATTTCTCTTACTCCAATAATTTCTTCTACTAATAGTCCAATTTTTTCTTCTTCATAATAACATATGATTATATTATTATAACATAGTGGTTCTTCTACTTTCAAAAGAAAACCTAAATCAATCAAAGAAATTACATTACCTCTTAAATTAATCAGTCCATCAACCCACTGAGGAGCATTTGGTACATTTGTAGAGTTGGTATTCTTTGTGATTTCTTCTACTTTATCAGTACCTACAGCATAGTATTTATCCCTTAATTTAAAAATAATGATTTGCATTTTTTTCAACTCCATTATTTAATAGCTTTATTTAGTGATTGCAGCACCCTATCATTATCAAATGGTTTTACAATAAAATCTAGAGCTCCTGCTTGGATGGCATCCATAACCATGGATTGTTGGCCCATAGCACTACACATGATTACTCTAGCACTAGGATCTAGTTGTTTTATTGCCTTTAATGCAGCCACTCCATCCATTTCAGGCATTGTAATATCCATAGTTACAAGATCAGGCCTTTCTGTATTATATTTTTCCACTGCTTCTACACCATTTTGGGCTTCTGCTACAACCTCGAAACCATTTTTTTCTAATATATCTTTTAACTTCATTCTCATGAAAATTGCATCATCTACGATTAATACTCTATTTGACATTTAAACTTCTCCTCTCATATACCTATTATATTAAATAATCGATCTAAAACACCTGGTTCTGAAATGAAATATAAAGAACCTTCGATCTTATCGTTATTATAATTAAATTCATTGCTTACAATCATTATACTTTCATCATACTGCTCAGCTTCCATATAAACACTGCTAAGTACTGCCCCAAACATATCCATCGTAAATAGTGGTACTGTTGATATTAGATTGGTTCGCACTACCTTTGATATTGCATTTAAATATGAGTTCACCAAAATATTGACCAGCTCTTTTAAAGCAGATACTCGTACTCCTTCGTCTAAGGTGGAGCTATCTGGCAGCATCATATTTATTAGATCTACAGAATTTTTTTGAGAGGCAACAAATAGAAAATACCCCTTTGCATCCCCCATCATCTTCATCAATATGGCATTTACCATTGTATCTTCTGGCATTATATTGTTGTAAACATCTTCATAATGCAAGATTTCAACCCTAGGAATCGACATACTGATAGGTTTATTGATTAAAGTCGATATACTTGTGGCTGCATTACCACCACCTATATTGGCCAATTCCCTCAATACATCAATTTGAAGAACGGTATAGCTATTAGATCTCATCTTCATTCCCCTCACTACATAAGTTACTTAAATCCAATATCAATGTGATATCCCCATTACCTAGTATGGTTGCTCCTAGGTATTCTTTCATACTACTTAATACGCTACCTAGTTTTTTGATTACTATTTCTTGTTGGCCTACAAGCTCATCTACTATAAGGCCATAGTATTGGTCTCCAAGCAATATGATAATGATGTGTTTGTTGCCTTCTCCAGTCTCTAGATTTAGCTTTTCATTTACTCTAATTACCGGAATAGCCTTGTTTTTATAGATATATACTTCATCACCATGGGTACTGATGATTTCTTCTTGATCTAATTTGATGACCCTTTCAATAACTCCTAAAGGCAATGCAAAAATTTCTTGTCCCACTTCTACCATTAAGGCTTGAATTATAGATAAAGTCAATGGCAATTTTATATTAAATGTAGTGCCTTTATTCACTTGGCTGACTACATCAATTTCTCCACCAAGACTTTCAATCTTTTGTCTTACTACATCCATTCCAACGCCTCTACCAGAGATATTGGTTACTTCTTTAGATGTGGAGAAACCTTGATTGAATATCAGTCTGATGATTTCTCTATCTCCTAGCCCATCTACATTGATTCCTTTTCTTATGGCACTTTCTTTAATGACTTCAGGATCTAGACCTTTACCATCATCTTGTATTGTGATGATTACCCTATTGCCCTCTTGATAAGCAGAAAGTTTTATAAGACCTTTCTTTGGCTTGCCAAGGGACTCTCTCACTTCAGCAGTCTCTATACCATGGTCTGCTGCATTTCTAATTAAATGGACTAAAGGCTCACTTAATTCTGATACTACTGTTCTGTCCAGCTCTGTTTCTTCCCCTTCGATGATCAGTTCTATATCCTTATTTAATTCATTGGCTAAGTCTCTTACCATTCTAGGGAACCTATTTAGAACTACATTTACAGGTTGCATCCTTATTTTTAAAACCAAATCCTGTAACTCAGTAGTTATCCTAGCCACATGCTCCAAAGGCTCATTGATGGCTGATGCTTTTTCTTCTTTGCTTACATTTTCAAGTCTTGTTCTATATATTACCAACTCTGAAACCAAATTCATAAAGCTATCTAATTTGTTTAGATCCACTCTTATGTATTGGTTCATACTATGACTTGTTTGAGAGCCAGTAGACGCACTTTTTTCTTCTGACTTTTTATCATGGTCGGTTTCTGTATTTTTTTCTTCTTTAGTCAATCCTGGTTCTAGGTAGCTATTTAGTTCTTCTACATGAACTGATTCTATCTCTAAATTATTCTCTACTAAATCAACTACTGCTTTTTTCTCTAATTTAGTGATATATATTAGCTTAAATAGATTGCCAAACTCTCCACTTTCTAGGACCTCTGTACTTGGGTCTGATTGAATAATTTCACCTTGTTGATCCAATCCATTGATCACCATATATGCTCTTGCACCCTTTAAAAGACAATCTTTGGATAATTCAACTTTTATACTATAGGCTTTGTAGTTTTTTTCATAGGCACTGTGAATCAGCATTAAATCCACATCACTGATGTCATCACCTAGTAAATCTAAACCAACTACAGTATTTTCTTGGCCATTGGACTGTCCACTGGCTACCTTATCCAATGCATCTATTAAATCCTTCAAATCATATTCTAGAACATTTCCTTCCCTAAGATCCTCTACTATTTCTGAAAGTTTGTCTAGACATTTAAATATAAGACTGATTATTTCACTATCCACATTGGATTTACCACTTCTAAAGAGCTCAAATACACTTTCCATATGATGGGTTAGTTCAGCCATGTTGTTGTATCCCATAGTTGCAGCCATTCCCTTTAGAGTATGGGCTGCTCTGAATATCTCATCTAATATATTGCCATCGCCTGGATTCTTCTCTAGTTCTAGTAAACATTCATTTAATGTTTGTAAATATTCATCTGTTTCTGCAAAAAATATCTCTATATATCTATTGTTATCATCCATTAATTTCCCTCCTTACCTTCCCTATATCTTTTCATATATAAATGTTGATAATTTTTTGAACCCGAATTCTGTTGGGTTATATATACTTTCAGTTGCTCCTATAAAAAATACTCCCCCTGGTACTAGGGCATCATGCATTTTTCTATAGATTTCATCTTTTGCTTCATTTTTAAAGTATATAGTCACATTTCTACAAACTATGACATGGAAGCCTTTTTTATAATCATCCACTATTAGATCATGTTTATTAAAAGATACCATATCTTTGATTTCATTATTTATATGATAAGCACCATTATTGAAGTTAAAAAATCGATCTAAATCTTTCTTGTCTATATTTTTAAGTTCATGGTCTCTATAGGCTCCTATCCTTGCCTTCGCCAATATTCCATCATCTAAATCCGTAGCCATGATTTTATTTTTAAGTCTTATATTGTTCTTATTTAGAATCATGGCTAAGGAATATGGCTCTGAACCATTTGAGCAAGCAGCACTCCATATATTTATATCTTTAAACTTTGGCACTAGAGTTTTTAGAAGGATCTCTTCGAATTCTTCAAATAAATCCTTATTTCGATAAAATTCTGTTACATTAATAGTAATATAGTCTAAGAATTTCTTTCTAATATCTGTATCTTTTTTTATTAGCTTGGCATATTCCTTTAGGTCATCTACTCCAGAACTTTTCATAACTGTTGTAATACGTCTTTGGAGCTGTTTTTCCTTATATGCATCTAATTCAATATTAAGCTCGTCCCTAGCCCAATCATTAAAAAAATCAAAATCTGCCTTCATTATTTCACCCTTACTTATATTTTCTTATAAAAGGATATTTCCGCTTATCCTACAGGTTGATAATCTCTCTGTTGACTGTTCTAATACTAACTATAAAAGTCTCCAAGTCAACTATCATAGTCCTACCCTTATTACCACCAGTATCACTTCCTAGTATAGGAATACCCATTTCTTTTAGTTTTTTCTCTACAGCCAATATGTTTTTTTGTCCGATACCGTCATTAGCTCCATTGTCTGAGAAGTTAAACATACTAGCTCCACCAGCTATTTTTGCAACTAGATTTCTATTGACCTTACTCTTAGATATTTCCTCTACCATCATAGGTAAGGCTAAGTCTGCAAATTTT
>JAAYGX010000016.1 GCA_012735585.1 Tissierella sp. | reverse complement strand
TAATGTTTCCACCGCGACTTTTATAAACTAATTTTAATCCTATTTCCTCTTCATAAGCTTCTTTAGCTTTGTCTAATGATATTATATTGTTTACACTGGGAAATTTCATATCTCTTTCCCAATTAATATAAAGATTAGACACTTCACCAGTATTCATATCAATACTAATAGTTACAGTATTGAAGTTATATGGGATATTATTTATATTTCTAATAAAATTAAAACTATGATATCTATCCCAGGTACTGATAGGCTGTGATGACTCTTTAAGCTCTAATTCTTTAAAGACTTCTGGGTCGATCTTTTTTATAAAGTCTGTCGCCAAATTAAGTGCTTCATCCTTACTAATCTTTGGCAGTATGGTTTCTGACTCCGTTGGTTGATTAGAATATCTACTAAATGAAATTATATTACCCTTGGAATCTGCCTGAATAGTAATATTCGGAAGCTGTTCATTTGAGTCGGACCAATTCAGATAAAAGCTTACTTCATCATCATAGGAATTGACTCTAGATATAAAATTGTCATAGTCATCTGATATTTGTAATAATCCTTTAAGTTTAAGAACCACATCTTCTATAAGCTTTTCATCTACTGTTTGACCATAGGCTCTTAATGGCAATATACCACTAAGTACTATGGAGAAAACTAGTATCAGTATAAGAGTATTTTTCATTTTATCACTCCTAATTACAATATTTGATTTCTAATGTTATTTATACCCATATTATATAACTCTTTTCATCAGTTATCAATTTCAATTTTATGGAGACATCTACGCTATTTTGCAGATTCAGTTTGCTTCAAGGCTCCATTTATCTCTCCAAGTGTATCAATGTCAATCCTATTAATCTGACAAAAATGTTCAAAGAACTCTTTAGCTAAATCTTCATCTTGTGTATCTTTTTTTATTTTTACAATATCTCTTAGAATTTGTGCTGCTTGATTATTATGGAAATACCTAAATAATCCAGAGTTCCACAATATATTTTGAGGATTGGTTGCATTTACATAATAATTCCAAAATAACAGCCTCTGTGCTTCTTCTCTAGATAATTTAATCCTATACTTGGAATCAGAGCTTACATATCCTTCTCCCTTTGTATCGCCTTTAAATACCTCATCTACTAAAAATACACCAAAGATATGTCTAGAATCTTCTGCAGTTTCAGGTTCACATGTAGTTAAAATACATAGGGTGTTTTTATTTGCTCTACCAAGTTTCTTTGGTTTTCCCTTATTATCGCCTCTTAGTACAGAACCTGCATAGGCTTTCCAATCTCTAAGCATCATACTTTCATAACAAACAATACCCTTTTTTTCAAAAATTTCATCTAATTTTTCTCTTGTGATCTCTTTATTATGATACTTAAAACATTGACTATCTTCTGATTTGCACCATGGATATTTTTCACCTTCAATATTATTACTGATGATTTTATCGCTACAAACCCCACTAAAACCTATTTGTTCTGAATTTTGTCCTCCGTCACAATAATTGGCCCTAAATGCCAAATTAGATGATTCTTCTATGGACTTCCTTGTTTTAGGTTTTGATTTGCTTTTAGAATCCTTCTCCGCTCTATATGCTTCTAATTTAAGCACTCTCTCTTTTTTAATTAATTCTTGACGCTCTTTTTCTTCCTCTTCCTTCATTATAAATTCTTCCTTAATAGCAGGTAGTAATGATTCTATATCTTTACTATTCTTGAATTTTAAAAAAGACTTGAAAGCATCTGGAAAAACAAAGTTCTTTTCTCCAGCACTAAACTTAATTGCTAAATAGCCGTCAATATTAGTAATAATTATACCCTCGCCAAAGATTTTATGTATAACTTCCTTATTAATTAAGTCCATTATAAATCCCTCCTACTTATAGTATATCACAACTCAGCTTTTTCTTCTAAAGTGGTAATTCTATGAAGTACTAGTTGCTAGAAAAAAACAACCCCACTCAGTGGGGTAATTCTATAAATTCATTTATAAATAGGAAACGATTATACTTATACTACCATTAAGGGAAAATTTATTGGCTTGTGCAGATAGCATAAAATGATCCCCTTTGGTAATTGGATATACTTCTCCATCTATAAATAATAATCCCTCACCTTCTATAACGCTCATTAACATAAATGGATGACCATTTACTATATTAACCTGACCGTTCACCTCATATTTTTCTACAGTAAAATATTGGGATTCAATAAATTTTGTCTTTGTCATCCCATCTACATTGACTATCTCTGGTATAGGCTGTCTATTTATAAAGGGAACCTCTATGACATCCTTGGACTTTTGGATATGAAGTTCCCTTAGATTTCCTTGTTCATCTCTTCTATTATAATCATAAAGTCGATATGTGGTATCAGAGTTTTGTTGTATTTCCAATATTAAAGTACCGGCCTTCAGTGCATGAACCGTACCACTTGGCACATATAAAAAGTCTCCCTTTTTAATTGAAATAGTTTGAAGTAAACTATCCCATTGGCCTTTATCTATCATTTCATTAAGCTCTTCCCGATAATTTGCCTTAATTCCATATATCAACTCTGCATCTCTTTGGCAATCTAAGATATACCAGCACTCTGTCTTTCCTAGCTCCCCATTTTCGTATTCCTCTGCATATTCATCTCCAGGATGGACTTGTACAGAAAGATCATCATTGGCATCTATAATCTTTACTAATATAGGAAACTTCTCTCCTATAATTCCTCCAAATAATTCTCGATGTCCTTCCCATAATTCTCCTAAAGTCTTTCCCATATACTCTCCATTTTTAACTACACTTTGCCCATTGGGATGACTCGAAATTCCCCAGCATTCTCCTACCATATCTGAAGGGATATCATATCCAAAATCCTTTAGTCTACCTCCACCCCATATCTTTTCTTTAAAAATAGGTTCAAAAAAAAATACTTTTCCACTCATTTAACTGCCCTCCGCTTCTTTAATTATTAAATCTATACTTGATTTCTTATAGATTTTGCTTAGCTAAAATTAATCCACCAATAATTCCAGCATTATCCCCTAAAGCAGGTCCAACTATATACTGATCAATAGGAGGTATCTCAATATAATCCCCCAATAAGATTACAAACTCTTTCTTAATCAATTCTAGTATATGGTCTTGTTTCATAATACCGCCGCCTAGAATTATTTTTTCCGGTCTTAGGGTTAGACTATAATTTACTAAAGCTTGGGCTATATAATAGGAAATAATTTTCCAAATTTTATGATTGGGTTCTAAGTCTTGAGCTTTGATGCTATATCTTTCTTCTATAGAGGGCCCATTTGCAAGACCTTCAAGGCAATCACCATGATATGGACACCAGCCTTTAAAGTCATCTTCAGGATGTGGTTTGACGATTATATGACCCATTTCAGTATGGCCAAAACCTTCTACAAAACTCCCATTGATTATAGCTCCACCTCCTATTCCAGTGCCTATGGTTAAATAAATACAGCTATGATCATCCATAGCACTACCTACTTCATATTCACCTAAACAAGCCACATTTACATCCGTAGTCCAGCCAATTGGCATATTATAATGAGCTTTCATTTCTCCAAGAAAATCAAAATTTCTCCAACTAAGTTTAGGTGTAGAAAGTATATAGCCGTATTTAGGAGACTCTTTATTGATATCAATCGGTCCAAAGGATCCTATTCCTATGGACTTCAAATCCTTATAAGCGTCAAAAAAATCAAAGACTTTGTGTAAAGTTTCCAATGGATTCCCAGTAGAAAATGAAATCCTTTCAATTATATTCAGCTCTCCGTCACTTACTGCACAAACAAATTTAGTTCCACCTGCTTCTATTGCACCTAACATAAAAATTCCTCCATTCAGTCATTGAAAATATTCTTATACTAATGCAGTAACCACTGCTCCATAGTCTCCTATTCTCTCACCTAATTTTGCTGGCACGATTTGGACTGTTTTTCTAGAGAATTCTAGACTTTCTTTTTCAATTTCTGCATACATAGTCTCATTTAAGAATTTCCCTGCTCGTACATAGATACTACCTACGATAATTAGTTCAGGGTTTAAGATATCAATTAATACCGATAGCCCTCTCCCAAAGTATCTTCCCGATTTTCTAAAGACTTCTAAAGCATCTTCATATCCTTTATGGGCAGCTTCTGATACATCTTTTGCGGTGATATCTTCTATACTGCTTTTGACAAAGGATGCCGTACTCCCTTGTTCCTTAAGACTGTATGCTTTTTCTTTTGCAATTTGGGCAATGCCTCCGCCACTGCAAAAACCTTCAAAACTCCCAGGTTTTCCATATCCTATCGGTCCTTCATTCTCTAATCTTATATGTCCCACTTCACCAGCCATATTATTGCTACCAGTATATAGTTGACCATTTAATATGAGTCCTGCTCCTAATCCAGTACCAAAGGTAAGAAAAATAATATTGTTATAGCCCTTTCCTGCGCCATATTTCCATTCTGCCAAAGCACAAGCATCTGCATCATTTTGTAACTTTGCTTTTACACCTAATCTATTATAGATATAATCTACAATTGGAACATGATCCCAACCAGGTAGATTTGGTGGAGATAGAATGATCCCTCCTTTGCCATCTAAGGGACCTCCACAGGAAATACCTATTTTGTAGATTTGATTATCTATATTGAAGTTATCTAACATTTTCCTGCCTTCCAAAATCAATTGATCTATAACATTTCTCCAGTCCTCTGTGGTTAGTATTTCTACTCTATCTAGAAATTGAATATGATCATCTATTTCTTCAGCTAATATAACTGCTGATTTTGTTCCACCAATATCAAATCCTAAGGCAATCATATATCATCACCAAATATTTCATATTCAATTGCTCTACAGATAAGATGGTATAAAGGAAGATGGTATTCTTGAACCTTATAAGTTTCTGTTGAAGGAGCATTTAATAAAACATCACTTATATTTTTAAGTTTTCCTCCCGCTTCTCCTGTAAAAGATATGACAAATAGTCCCTTTGCCTTGGCCACCTTTGCGGCATATACTACATTTTTTGAATTCCCGGAAGTAGATAATCCAATAAAAATATCTTCTTCTTCTCCATAGACATATACTTGTTGGGCATAGACCATATCGTAGCTGGCATCATTTCCATAGGCACTTAAAAACCCTGTCTGAGATACTAATGATATGGCAGGTATACCTCCTTGAAGATGGTCAATCATATCCTTATCTTCCTCTTGAAATAATTCCATAAGTCGATCCTTAGAAGACATATCTATTGGTCTTTTTATATAAAACTCCTTCAACAACTCCCCTACTATATGCTCACTATCTGCAGCACTACCGCCATTACCACATACCAGTATTTTTCCGCCTCTTTTCACCCTCTTAACAACTTCTTCAATAATATATCTGAACCCTTCTTCTAGATAATTCATCTTAGGATAATTTTCTTTAAATTCATTCATTATAATTTCTGTATTTCTTTTCAATTCTTCTCCCTCCAAATTAGCACGAGTGGAGCGAGTGAACAAATTTGTGATGCGAGACTGCGCACTCACTCCTGCAAATGTTCCCTTAGTATTTTTATCATTTTTCTTTACTTACTTTGATTAACTGTGAATAATAACAAGTTTTAATTGCGATACTTCAATTTCTCTTTAAATTACTATAATTGTATTTAAAGAGGTTACTTAAGTAACCTCTTTAAACTTTGTTAAAATCCTTTATTTAATAATAATTAATCTTTCTTTAAAACAGAAACTCCTGTATCAACAAAATCTTCACTTATAGTTTCCCCTTCTAATGCTTTAACCGCTACCTTAATTCCCTCATAGCCCATGACATCAGGGTTTTGTGACATTGTAGCTAGTAAATGTCCTTCATCTATCAATTGTAAGATCGTATCTGATTTATCAAATCCAACACCTATTACATCTTCGCTTGCTTCTTTAATAGCATTTCCTATACCTACTGTTGAACCTTCATTTCCACCAAAGATTCCCACAACTCCCTCAGTAATATAGTTTGCTGCTACATCCTTGGATCTTGCCGCATCTCCATCTGCATATTGAGTTTCAAGGATTTCAAAATCAGTTCCTTCAAATGCAGATCTAAATCCTCTTTCTCTTTGTACAGTAGAATCTGTAGATGCATTAACACTTACGATTCCAATTTTACCTGAGTTTACACCAGCAGCTTCTAAAGCACCCAGCATTTCTTTTCCTGCTGTTTCACCAGCTGCTTCATTATTTGTAGCTAATGTTTGAACTGCTGGAAAATCCGCCGGGGAGTCAACATATACAATTTTGATTCCTTCTGCTTCAGCTTCTTTTAATGTAGATGTTACTGCATCTGGTCCATTTGCTGCAAGAAGTATAGCGTCTGCTCCACCAGCAATTGCATTATTGATACTTTCAATTTGTTTAGCATCGTCTTTTACATCAGGTGCAAGCCATTGATAATCAACATTGTCTAATTCATTTACTGCCTTTTGAGCTCCACCATCTACAGTAACCCAATGTTGATCCATTTGATCCATTGTAATAAGATAAATTTTATATTTATCTCCTCCACCTGCATTGTCTACCTTTGTAGAACAACCTGCTACAACGATTGCCAGTGTCAAAATTAATCCTATTATAGTCATTCTCTTCTTCATATCATTTTCCCCCTAATTTAATTTATTTTAAAGCCTATGCTTTAAAAACAAGTAATATAAGTTAACTGATACTCCCATAGATAAATACTATTTAGGCTCTGGATTTATTCTTGTTTGCTCGAACAATAATATCTAACAATACGGATATTATAACGATAATACCTATAACTATATTTCTAATAGCTACTGGTGCTCCAGCAAATTGAAGTCCATTTTGTAGTACACCCCAAATAGAAGCCCCTACAATAGTACCTAAGAGTATACCTTGACCTCCAAGGGTACTTACGCCGCCTATAACTGAAGCTGCTACTGCATAAAGCTCATAACCGTTACCAGCATCCATAGTTCCCATGCCACTAGTAGCTGTGGTGATTAGACCTACTGTGGCAGCACATATGGAACTGACCAAATATGCTTTCGTAACTGTACTGGAAATATTTACTCCAGATAGATGGGCTGCATGAGTATTGCTTCCTACGGCATAAATATGTCTTCCAGTTCTTGTTCTACTCAATATAAAGTTAAATGCAATCCAAAATCCTAGAGCTATCCATATGGTATTATATAGTCCAAAACTTTTTCCATAGTAAAAAAAGTTCCTAAATCCTTCAGCCCCAACTCCTATAGAATCTGTATTATAGTTGTTATTAACAATTTGAGCTATCCCTCTAGCTATGGTCATCGTACCTAAAGTAGCAATAAAAGCCGGAAGATTTGCTTTAGATACTAACTTCCCATTTAAAAAACCAATCGCTATTGAAGCTATATAAGTAATAACAACCGCTAACCATGGATTCATTCCTTTTGTCATAAGGGTTGCCGAAATCATACAACTCATTCCAACAACTGAACCAATAGATAAATCTATATTTCCTGTAATCAGTACATAGGACTGGCCAATACCAATTAACAGTATTGGAGCAATTTGTCTTAGTAGATTTGAAATATTACGATTTGAAAAAAAATTAGGATTTAAAATACCAAATACAATAATAAGGACAAGAAGTCCAAGACTTACTGTGACAACTTGACCGATCCCTCTTTTTGAAAAGAGTTTCTTAAATCTATTAGGTGCTTTGCTGTTTTCCATATAAAAATCTCCTCCATTCTCCCTAAATTTCTAGTTCTTTCTCTATTTTTTATCAAATTTAGTAGCATATTCTAAAATAATATCCTGAGTTGCATCCTCAACATCCAGTTCCTTTGTAATTTTCCCATCAGCCATGACCAATATCCGATCACTCATACCCAATATTTCAGGCATTTCAGAGGAAACAAATAGGACACCGATTCCTTGATTTTTTAATTCATTCATAAGATTATAGATCTCAACCTTGGCAGCAACATCAATACCCCTAGTAGGTTCATCAAAGATCACTACTCTAGAATCTCTTGCTAACCATTTTCCTACAGTTAGTTTCTGCTGATTTCCACCAGAAAGTCCCTCTGCATTATCTTCAACACTAGCTAATCGAATATCAAGGTCTCCAATTGTTTTTTTCGTCATATCCATCTCTTCTCTTCTATTTACAATGCCTAATTTAGACGAAAGTATATCCAGATTTGGTAGAGCAATATTATCTTTTATGCTCAGTTTTGTGCATAGACCATCTTTTTTTCGATCTTCAGGTGCAAGTACGATTCCAGCTTTTATAGCATCGATAGGTTTGTCAATCTTTACTTCAACACCATCTATGAAAACCTTCCCCGACTCTTTAAAATCAGCTCCAAATAATGCTCTAGTTGTTTCAGTCCTCCCTGCTCCCATTAGACCAGCGATACCTACAATTTCCCCTTCATATAATGAGAGGTTAATATCTCGTACATGGGGTCCAGCATTTAGATTTTGTACTTCAAGTATTTTTTTTCCTAAATTTCTTTTTATTCTTGGAAACTTCTCTGTAATCTCCCGGCCCACCATATATGAAATTATTTCACTTAAGCTTGTTTCTTTATAATCCATTGAAAGGATATACTGCCCATCTCTTAAAATCATAACTCTATCAATTATATATTCTAACTCTTCCAATCTATGAGATATATACACGATCCCATGCCCTTCACTCTTTAGCTTTTTAATAATAGTAAATAAATCTTCAATTTCATTTGAAGTTAGGGCAGATGTAGGTTCATCCATAATAAGGATTTTAGCATTGGTAGATAATGCCTTTGCAATTTCTACCATCTGTTGTTTAGACACAGATAAATCTCCCACCAATGTTTCAGGATCCATATCCATATTTAATCTTTTAAATATCTTTACAGCTTCTTTGTTCATTTCCTTATCAGATAACATGCCTTTATTGGTCAATTCTCTTCCTAAAAATATATTTTGTGCAATAGTTAAATGAGCACACATATTTAACTCTTGGTGAATTATTGCAATTCCAAGCTCCTGAGCTTTAACTGGATTGATTTCTTCAATTACTTCACCAAATATTTTTATAGTTCCTGAATCCTTTGTATATACTCCTGATAAAATTTTCATCAAAGTTGACTTTCCAGCACCATTTTCACCAAGTAGAGCTAGAACTTCTCCTGATTTCAAATTAAACGAAACGTTGTCCAGAGCCTTAACCCCAGGAAAGCCTTTGTAAACGTTTTCCATTTCTACAATATAATTGCCCATATAAATCCCCCTAATTCACTCTTTGATTTGTATGATTAATCTAATCATTTCTTCTCATAGAATTACTTAAATTTATAGTATCATAAATAAGATCAGTCTATGGTTGATAATCTTTTGAATTAGGGGGGTATTTATTAGAATATTTAATTTATTAAAATTGTCTTTGCCATAATTTTTTACTATTTTACCATTTTCCATAATCAACAATCTATCAGAGACAGTCAATGTATCAGATATACTTACAGCTAAAATCACAATCCCAACGCCTTTTGCCTTAAGCTGATTCATAAGTTCAATGATTCTACCTCTTAAATATAAATCTGCATTTGAAAAAGGCTGCATAATAAAAATAACTCTTGGGTTAAATAATAGAGTACGAAAATATACTAAATCATATAGGGATTTTTTACTCAAATTTCCTAAATCATCCTCATCCACATCTTTTCCTACAATATATCTATACTCTTCTTTGATATTTTTAAATACCTTTTTATTGATTATATTTCTATCTAATTTGTAATCTAAAAGAAAAGTCAAATTATCTAAGTAAGACATATCGTGAAATAAAATCTCATCTACAGGATTTTCTGGGATATATGTTATTCTATTTAGCAACATATGATAGGAATTGATCTCTTCAATCATTTTATTATCCAAAATAACTTTACCTTCTATGGGATTGATTTTACCACTTAAAATTTGAACAATATCTTGAATTCCTTTGTTGTTGATATCTAGAATAGTTATGCATTCACCTCTTTTAAGTGAAAAACTAATGTCTCTAAGGTTCTCCGTAGTAAAATTTTTAAATACAAAAATTTCAGATCCATCATCAGATTCATTTAGCCCAGTACTGTTATCAAAAGTTATAGTATAAGGCTCTATAACCTCATCAGAAAATTCTTCTTTATGGATTACTTTGATCACTCTACCATTTTCAAAAAGACATACTCGATCACAAATCTCGAAGGCTTCCTCATGGTGATTCCCAATATATATAAATGATATCCCTCTTTTGGTATAATATTTTACTAATTTTTGAAATTGGTGAAGTTCTTCTACACTTATAAAATTTGATATCCCATCCAGTATAATCAATTGTACACCATTAATAACTGCCTTTATCAATTCAATCAAAGTTTTTTCAAAAACAGATAGTTCTGATATATATTGACCCGTTTTAATATCAATATCAAGTTCCTTTATTAATTCATCAGTTTTAGCTTTTAAATCTTTTGCTCTTATGATAAAACTATCAAATTTATGATTCAAAACATGAATATTATCAGCAACCTTAAGATCTTCTACAAGCTTCGTCCGTTTATCAATCAAATACACTTTATTATTGGTCATATTGCTATATTCATAATAATTGACTAATTTTTCATCAAAATATATTCTTCCAAAATCTATAGATATATTTTGAGATATCAACTGGATTAACTGACTTTTCCCATGATTATTTATGGGAATTAACCCCATGATCTCTCCTTTGAATATATGGAAATTAACATTATCAAGATACAAGATACCATCGATCTCTTTGGTGACATTATCAATTCGGAGTATTTCCTTTCTCATTTTATCTACCTCTTATTCTTCTTTAATTAAAGGAATCGTTATTTCCACATCAGTACCTGCTCCTAATTTGCTATAGATATAAATGCCATATTCATCTCCAAAAATAAGCTTAATACGGCTATTGACGTTAAGTAATGCTATCCCACCCTTTTTGTTATCCCTTTTCATATATTCAAGAGATGCTCCTCTTAGTTTTTGATTGATATCTTTTACTAAATCTTCTTCCATCCCAACACCATTATCAGAAACAACTATAATCAGTCTTTGATCTGTTGCAGATATTTTTAATGTTAAAATGCCTTTATCCATCTTTTTTTCCACTCCATGGAAAATAGCATTTTCAAAAATTGGTTGCAATGTGAGTTTAGGTACCCTTGCATTTAAAATCTCCTCTTTATTCTCCACTTGAAATTCAATATTGAACTCTAGCTTATCGCCAAACCTAAATTCCTGAATCTTATAATAATTTCTTATATTATTAATTTCCGCCTCTAGAGTTGCAAACTTGTCCACATTAGATATGGTATATCTAAAGAAGATCGCCAAAGTTTCAGTCATATTAGCAATACTATCTACGCCTTCAATTAAAGCTTCGCTTCTGATACCCTCTAAAGTATTGTATAGAAAGTGAGGATTAATTTGATTTTGAAGAGCTAAATATTCGGCGTGTTTCCTAGATCCTTCTATTAATTCCTTTGTATCAATAATCTCTTTAAATTTTAAAAAAACAGTATGAGTTTCTCTATTAAAGAACATTTTCATATCAAAAATTCCTTTAAATATGTATCCTTGATTAAAAAGAGTCAATACTTTATTGATTTCTTTATAGGGAAGATACACCCAACTATAAGCAAAATAAATGATTCCAGTATATGCAATCGTATAAAATAATAAGAAAAGATAAGTACTTTCTTTAAAGGAGTTGAAAATTAGATAAATAAAGGTCAAAGTTAATAATGCCTCTACGATAATAAAAATAATGAATACCCTATGAAATAAATAAAGATTTCTTCTTTTCTCCATCTGAAACTCCTAAATAAATATTTTTCGATATTGATTTGGTGTAATCCCTGTATGTTTAATAAATAATTTAGTAAAATATTTAGGATCGTTATATCCAACCATCAAACAAATATCTTGAATTTTTAAATCCGGTTCTTTTAATAGCTCCTTAGATTTTTCAATTCTCACCATTGATATATACTCCACAAAAGAAGTGCCAGTTTGCTTTTTAAATATGCTAGAAAAATAGCTTGGATTTAACCCTATCAAGGAACCAACATCTTCAAGGGTAATATTATTCATATAGTTAGCTTCGATAAACTCTTTTGCTTGATTCATTTGTAAAGTATTCTTGCCATCAACATTCGCTAGATTATCTATAATGGATTTTTTAACTATATTTCCATCATTTTTGATAGAATCCTTATATTCATTTTCTAAATTCATATAGTCTTTTTTCCTTAGGATATCATCCTTAACTCTTAGTAATGTACTAGATAATTCTTCCTTATTAATAGGTTTCAGTAGATAGTCTTTTACACCGTAACTAATAGCCTTTTTAGCATATTCAAAATGACTATAGCCACTAATTATAATGAACTCCAAATCCTTATTTATCTTTTTAGCCCTTTCTATCATCTCCAAACCATCATAACCTGGCATTCGGATGTCTGTAATCACAATATCTGGCTTTTCCTTTTTTATTAGTTCTAGAGTTTCTATCCCATTATTGGCAGTTCCAACAAGAACCATATTTAGATTGTCCCAATCAATGAGTTTTGTAATGAGAATACATATCCTTTTTTCGTCATCTGCTATAACAACCTTAATCATCTACTTCACCCCTTCTTTTTATCGCTTATTTAAATATTAGTATACTATTGTTCATAATTTCCCGCAAGAATTAAGAGAATTGAATAAAACTCGTCTTTAAGATTTAGGTTTTGTCCTTTTTAAATATACCTTCCCATTTTATTCCATGGAAAGTTTAGATTAATAAATTGAAGAGACTTTTATTATAAGAACCCAAGCCAACAGCTTATTTATATTGCAATAAGAAAAACCCTATCGCTTTTACTGACAATAGGGTTTCTATCATGAACAAATAATCCACTCATTAATTTTGGTTCAAATCAAGTTGACTTTGGCGGCATAACCTTGCTTATATCACCTACTGGAACGATATCTTCGATCTGTGTTGAATAAAGTAGTATAATCTATTTTAGTCATTGGCTTTCATAGAATCAACCATTTTTATATTCGCAAGCTTCTTTTTCATAAATAAATTCACTATTACAGAGAAGATGATGGTTATTAATCCCGAAATTAAATAACTAAATAGCTTTATATCCCTTCCAAACATAAAACTAGGGCTCTCAACTGTGATGATGACAAATGCATGTAATAAGTTTCCTAGACCTAAACCCACTAGCATCCCTATAAAAGTCAGTATTCTAGTTTCTCTAAAGATATATGTTGAAACTTCTTCCTCATAATATCCAAGGACTTTCAAGGTAGCAAGCTCCTTATTTCTCTCATTGATATTTATATTCGTTAGATTATACAGAACTATAAATGCTAATGCTCCTGAGGATACTATTATAAATACTATTATATAATCAATTGCTGCCAATAAATTATCAAATGTGGACTTGGTTTGGGATACAAAGGTGGAGTTCAGCACCTTTTCATTGGACAACATCTTTTCAGTTATAATATCCTCAAATTCGGTACCAATATCTACAGGCTTTGCAAGTATGAAGTTCTCCTCCTCAACTACATTAAAAGAACTGATAAATAGTTCTTCATCCATATATACATAGTTTCCTGCATAGTTTTCAGTTATTCCCGTTACAATGAATTCCGCTACTTTCTCATCTGAGTTCGTCAGCTGAAATTCATCACCAACATCAAGTTCTAATACCTCACTTAGCTTTTCAGTAATAAATATAGATTCCTTATTTACCATGAGCTTCTCATTGGATGCTCTATCTTTAAATTCAATAAACTCTCCCAGTTCCTCTAAATTAGTAGCCCTTATTATAACTTCTTCCTTCTCATCTTTAAAGCTTACATCTCCCTTATGAGAATAAACAGCGATGCTACTATCTATAAAACTTTTATCCTCCAGCATTTCATTAAAGGCTGTATCATCTTTCCAGCCATTATCTACTTCGATTTCTAGTTCATATTTGAATATTTCATTAAATTGAGTAGTGGCTAATTCCCCTATGGAATCACGAAGTCCAAATCCCGTTACAAGAAGAGCTGTGCAGCCTGAAATCCCTATTACAGTCATAAAGAAGTGTTTCTTATATCTAAATAGATTTCTTGCAGTAGCCTTGTGATTAAAACTAAGCCTAGACCAGATAAACTTAATTCTCTCCAGCATTATTCTCTTACCTGCCTTCGGAGCCCTTGGAAGCATTAGTGTCGCAGGTTTTTCCTTTAAAGCATCATTACATGCATAAATAGTTGCCCCCAGTGTACTTAAAATCGCAAGTCCGGATGCTATTAATCCTATTCTAGTATTATAGGCAGCTATGAAATCCGGAAGATGGAATAGGACACCATATGCATTCCAAATAATATATGGAATCAACTTAAAACCTACAAAAAGACCCCCTGCACTTCCTAAAAAGGATGCAAGACCACAATAGACTATATATTTTGCCGTTATCGTCATCTTTGAATAGCCTAAGGCCTTTAGAGTTCCTATTTGGGTTCTTTCTTCCTCTATCATTCTTGTCATGGTCGTTAAGGTCACAAGTGCTGCAATCATATAAAAGAATATGGGAAATACCTTTGCAACTGCGGATACTTTCTCTGAATTTAATTCGAAGCTTACGAAGCTAATATTTGAATTTCTATCTAAAACGTACCATTTCGGTACTTCAAGCTTCTTAATCTCCTCTTCGGCATCCATTAGTTCAGCATAGGCCTCTGCTAATTCTTCTTCTACATCTTCCTTAGCATCTAAATATTCCCTTTCACCATCTCTAAGTTCAGCTAGACCTTCATTATAATCCCTTTGTCCTTGGGCTAAATCCTTTTCTGCATCTAAAATCTCTTCATAAGCCTTAGCCACTTCCTCTTCTAGAGTTTTCTCAGCATCTGCTATCTCTTCAACTCCATCGTAATATTCAACCCAGCCTTCTTCCTAATCCTTCTTTCCATCCTGGTATTCCTTAAATCCATCCTCCAGCTTTCTCTTAGCATCCTCTAACTC
>JAAYGX010000168.1 GCA_012735585.1 Tissierella sp. | reverse complement strand
GCCTTCCCCTATATTTAAACCTTTTACTCTTAGTACTTTCATTATTTCACATCCTAAATAAAAAAATCATATAAGTTTAGAATATCATAAACTACAGACTCTTACCAACTCTATTGTTATGCCCAGGCGAATATAGCAAATTAGATATTCTTTGTCTTTGACCTACCATAAAAAATACCCTCATGGCTAGATTGTGTCCAGCCATGAGGGTATTTTTGTTTTATTCTTTCAATGCACGCATTGAATTTAGCACTGCAATTACTGTTACCCCAACATCACCAAATACCGCTTCCCACATAGTACCTAAACCCAAGGCTATCAATACTAATAAAACAGCTTTGACTCCTAATGCAAAAACTATATTTTGCATTACTATGGTTCTTGTTTTTTTAGCTATTTTAATAGCAGTAGCAATCTTTGAAGGTTCATCAGTCATTATAACTACGTCAGCTGCTTCTATAGCAGCATCAGATCCAACCCCGCCCATAGCTATACCAATATCTGCTCTAGCTAATACAGGTGCATCATTGATACCATCTCCTACAAATACCAGCTTTTCTTTAGATGATTTCTCTTTATCTAAAAGTTCTAGTTTTTCGACTTTTTGATCAGGTAATAGCTCAGCATAAACTTCATCAAGTCCTAGCTCCTGACCAACCTTGTTACCTACTGTTTTATTGTCACCTGTTAACATCACAGTCTTTTTAACACCCATCGCCTTTAAAGCTTTTATTGCCTTAGATGAGTCTTCTTTGACCTCATCAGATATTACTATATATCCCGCATATTTTTTATCTACAGCAATATAGACCACCGTACCGATGGATTCAAACTCTTCATATTGTATATTTTCTTTAATCATTAATTTATTGTTTCCAGCTAATACTTCTTTGCCTTCAACTGTTACTTTAACACCATGACCTGAGATTTCCTCATAATCCTTGATTAATTCCTTATCTATTTCCTTACCATAAACACTTATTATTGAAGTGGCTATTGGATGATTAGAGAAGCTTTCAGCATGTGCTACCAATTTTATTAATTCATCTTTAGAAATATCCTTTTGTGGCTTTACTTCAGTTACTTTAAATACACCCTTTGTAAGGGTTCCTGTTTTATCAAAAACAACAACCTCAACATTATTTAATGCCTCAAGATAATTTCCACCCTTTACCAAAATTCCGTTTCTGGAAGCTCCACCTATTCCTCCAAAGAAACCCAGAGGAATCGATACAACTAAAGCACATGGACAGGAGACTACTAAGAAGGCTAAGGCTCTATAGACCCACTCAGAGAATGTTGCACCTTCCATAACAAGTGGTGGTATGATAGCCAAACCTATTGCTGCAAAAACAACAACTGGTGTATAGTACCTAGCAAACTTAGTTATAAAGTTCTCTGTAGGGGCTTTCTTGCTACTTGCATTTTGGACTAAATCAAGTATCTTTGCAACCGTTGAATCTCCAAATTCCTTTTCCACTTTAATTGTTAAAAGACCATTATTATTAATAACTCCACCTAGTATGCTATCACCTACCATAACTTCTCTAGGGACGGACTCTCCCGTCAAGGCAGAGGTGTCTACCATGGAGTTTCCTTCAATAATTATACCGTCAAGGGGTACCTTTTCCCCTGGTTTTACTACTATAATATCACCAATACGAACTTCCTCAGGATCAACTTTTTTAAGCTCATCCCCTATTTTAAGATTAGCAAAATCTGGCCTGATATCCATAAGGGCTGAGATGGATTTTCTTGAGCGATTGACAGCTATACTTTGGAATATCTCACCAACCTGGTAGAAAAGCATAACCGCAACACCCTCAGCATACTCTCCAATTAAAAATGCACCAATCGTTGCTATACTCATAAGGAAATTTTCATCAAATACTTGACCTCTTCGAATATTATTCAATGCCCTTAAGACTATTTTTCCTCCTACAATTCCATAGGCTATTAAATATAATATGAGCTCAAGGGTATTTGTTAATTTCATAGCTGTTGCTATAGTAAAAATTACAGCACCCAGGGCAAACTTAATGATCTCTGTCTTAATAGGATCATTATGCTCATGTTCATGGGTATCCTCTTTGGATACTTTATTCTTTCCTTCAAGAACAATCACATTCACATCTGGCTCAAATTTTTGAACTATTTCTTTAATTTTATCAATAATATCACTTTGTTTGGCTGGCTTATCTATCTCTATCATAAGCTTTGTTGATACGAAATCTACTACAGCAGACTTCACACCATCTATATTGTTTGATTCTCTTTCTATCTTTGCAGCACAGTTTCCACAGTCTAGGCCTTCCAGTAGTATTTCCTTTTTTAATACCTTTCCTGTTTGTTTTTCTTTTAATTTTACATGAGATTCTATTTTTTGAACCATATCACTTGCCGCTGCGATTAGATCCTCAGTTTTGTCTGCTTCTTCAAATTCTAAGGTTAGGGTTTTGGTTACAAAATTTACATTAGCCAGACTAATCCCATTGATCTGACCAATTTTTTCTTCAATCTTAGATGCACAATGAGCACAATCCAACCCATCAAGAATAAACTCTTTTTTTATAAATACCTTTTCCATCAGCATAACCCCCTTTCTTAATCTTTCTCATTAATATGAATTAGACCTTGGTCAAATATACTCTTAACATGTTCATCGTCTAAAGAATAATAAACTACTTTACCATCTCTTCTATTTTTAACTAGTCTTGATTGTTTTAGGACCCTCAATTGGTGAGAAATCGCTGATTGGTTCATGTTTAAAAGTGCAGCTATATCACAAACACACATTTCAGCATGGAATAAGGCTGATAGTATCCTAACTCTAGTACTATCACCCAGAACTTTGAATAAATCAGCTAAATCATAAAGTTTTTCTTCCTTAGGCATGTCTTTTTTCACTTTATTGACAACATCTTCATGTATGATGGTACAATTGCAGCTATCTGCATTTATTTTTTTATCCATTCAATCGCCCTCTTTTTATATAATATGTGAACATCTGAATAACTGTTCATATGTTATATTCTACTCTTAATATTAATCCTTGTCAATAGAGTTTAATGAATACATAAAAATACCCCCATGGCTAGGTTGTTGCTCTAGCTCATGAGGGTATCTTTGTTTTATGCAGGTCTTACTGTTGATTTTTTCACTTCATATCCTACTTTATCGATTGCATTTTCGATATCTTTTATTGATACCTTTTCGTCATCAAAGTTTAGTTTTACTTTACTTGAGTTAAATGATACGTTTAAACTATCTGTGTCAATACCGTCTAAGGATTTTACTGCACCTTCAATTTTTTGCATACATGATGGACAAGTTAATGTTTCTAATTGTATGGTCGCTTTTTGCACTTTCATCTCTCCTTTAATTTTTCTATTATCTATATTATACACTAATTTTATTCATTTCTCTTGACCTAGGTCAAATTTCCAGAGACATTTATACATTTTTAATCTTTATCATCTTAATTTGTAACGAAGTAATCTCATTCCGTTTATAATTACCACTAGTATACTTCCTTCATGCACTAACATACCTATGGACATGTTCATCCAATCACTGAAGAATACGCTGGCTAATAGGACTAGGACTACCCCTACTGCTATTATTATATTTTGTAGCATGTTGCTTGCTATTGACTTTGTTAGACCTAGTGCATGTGGTAATCTACTGAAATCTGAGTTCATCAATACCACATCTGATGTTTCTATGGCTACGTCTGTTCCACTTCCCATTGCTATTCCTATTTGTGCTAGGGCTAAGGATGGACTGTCGTTTACTCCGTCTCCTACGAAGGCTACTATTTGGCCTTCATCTTGTAATTTCTTTATATATGCTGATTTATCTTCTGGTAACATGTGACCATGGGCCTCTGTTAATCCTAGTTCTTTGGCTACTAAATCTACTGTTCCTTGATTATCCCCTGATAGTACTACTAGGTTTTTTACTCCTAGTTTCTTTAATCTTTGTAAATCTTCTCTTACTCCTGGACGGATTTGGTCTCTGATTCCCATTAGTACTTTTAGTTCTCCATCTACTGATGTTAAGACTAGTGAGTTTCCATTCTTCTCGAATCTTTCTATATCTTTACGCATCTTTTCATTTAAGGCTACATTTTCTTCTTCCATTAAGGCTACATTTCCTACTGCTACTCTATGCCCATCTACCTCTGCTACTATTCCTCCACCTTTTACTACGTCTGTTTTGTCTACTGTATAGGCTTTTGTTTCTCCTATATAGTCTACTACTGCCTTTGCCAGTGGGTGGTCGGATTCCTTTTCCACACTTGATAGATATGCTAATATGTCTTCATTTGTATCTGTATATGTTTCTACTTCTGCGACTTCTGGATTTCCTATTGTTAGTGTACCTGTTTTGTCAAAAACCATTGTGTCTAGTCTAGAGAAATCCCTGATTACTTCACTGCCTTTTAATAGTACACCATGTCTAGCTCCATTACCTATACCCGCTACATTTGATACTGGTACTCCTATTACTAATGCTCCTGGACATCCTAGTACTAGGATTGTTATTGCCAGTTCTATATCCCTTGAAATCAACCATACGATAGCTGATAATACTAGTACTGCTGGTGTATACCATTTTGAGAATCTATCTATAAATCTTTCTGCTTCTGATTTTGAGTCTTGTGCTTCTTCTACTAATTCTATGATTTTACCAAATGTTGTATCTTCTCCTACTCGATCTGCTACTATTTGGATTGTTCCATTTTCTAATATTGTTCCGGCAAATACACCTGAATTTTTCTTTTTTGTTACTGGAAGAGATTCACCTGTGATACTTGCTTCATTAATATGGCCTTCCCCTGATAAAACTGTGCCATCCACTGGAACTTTTGCCCCTGTTTTTACTAATAATATATCTCCTACATCTACTTCGTCTACTTCTACTTCTTCAAACTCCCCATTTTCCATTTGTTTCAAAGCGCTTTCTGGTGCCATTTCAGTTAGTTCTTTAATTGCTGAACGTGTTTTGTTCAATGTTCTTAACTCTAAATATGCTCCGAATAGGAATAAGAATGTAACGATTGCTGATTCTTCGAAGTTTTGAATTAAGAATGCTCCTAAAACTGCTATTGTTACTAATACATCGATACTGACTACTTTTACTCTTAGTGCTTGATATGCTTGGATTGCTATTGGAGCAACCCCTATTATTGAGGCAATTACTAACGCCCATGTAAATATATCTAAATTGTTGAAAGCTAATTTGCTAATAAATGCAATTACTATTAAAATACCACTGACTAATGTTATTTGATTTTTACTCTTTAATATAGCTCTTTGCATGATCAATTCCCCTCTCTATTCCCTATCATCTATTTCCAATCATCTATTTTCTATTCCCAATTCCCACTTTATTTATCTATATTAATTTATTTATATCCATACGGACAGGGCTAAGACCCTGCCCTACATCTACACTTTCCTATTTAGGCTTGATATGCTTCGTCTAATTCAGCTAGCATATTATATACTGCTTCATAGCTTTCACATACATCTCCTGGAACTGTGTAGTTATCTGTAATCTTACGTAATTTAGCAAATTCTTCATTTAGTTCTGCTTTCTCTGCACCTGCTTTATTTAGTTTCTCCACGATTGCATCAAATTCCCTTTTTACATCATGAAACTCTGGGTGACTGCCTCCATGAACTCTTGCTACAACAGGTACATATTGTTCTAATCTCCCTAAATTATTTTCCTTTACTTGATTAAATTGTTTTGTCATATTAATCCCTCTTTCTTTTTTTATTTTCCTATTTCTTTTTCATGGTTCTATATTACCAAGAATTTAAGTAATTTACATTGACCTAGATCAAATTTTAAATAAATTTTTAATTTTTTAATTAGAAATCTTTTTTCCTCTTCACTGACTTTATAATACCCTATATTTAATAAGGTTAAATTGACCCTAGTCAAAATTTGTAAAGGATTCCTCTTTCTTTACAATTTAATTACAATATTTCAATTCTATATATATAATTTCTAAATTATGATATATTAATCATAAGGAAGGTGAGACATATGAAATTTAGCTTAAAAAATATTAGTTTAATCTTGGTGGTGGTATTGTCAATTGGACTGCTGGCTGGTTGTACTCCACAAGAATCAACACAAAATAATGAAGGTATATTTGAAGATTTAACTTTAACTACAGGTTTTACAAATTCTAAATCTGAAGAAGATGGTAAAAACTTCATAGTTATTGATGCTAGAGACCAAGATTTAAAATTGGAAGTAGTTGATGAAGATTTATTTGCTTCACTAGAAGAAGACGAGTTCTATATATTCGCATATAATGATGAAAATATTTTAAGAAATATTCAAAAAGATTTAGATTTGAAAGACTTAGTTGAAAATAGTGAAGAGGATGGAAATAATCATCCTGTCCTTCAAGAAATAGCAGCAGGTGATAAAATTTCCATGGATGGACTTACATTATTAGATGAGTATATTATTGATTTCAATGGTGATGGCCATGATGAAGTAATTGCTATGTATGTAGCGGCAGAACGTGATGATAATGGCGAAATTATGTGGGATGATGGTCAAAGATGGGTATTCGTTGTACATGGAGATAATAAAGACTATGTACTTTATGATGATTATGTACAATTAGGATCGATTCAATTTAATGTGTTTACATCTAATGATGAGTTCAGTATCGTTACAAAAAGTGTGCGTACTGCTAGTTTAGATATAAGCGAATATAGATATGATGAAACAAATGATTCATTTATTCAAACAATTCCTTATTCAGTTAGTGGAAATGTAAATATGCTTCATAGCTCTAAGTAATTAAATGATTTTAATAAATAGGGAAAATCCAATATTAAGGATTTTCCCTATTTTTTCATGGTCCACATAATATATATACAATCAAAATAATATGATATAATTATTAAGTAATATATAAGTTTTTTAATATGGGGGTGAAAACTTTGGAAAGATATGCTTTAGTCATTTTTTTAGGTTATATATTTGGTTGTCTGCAATGGTCCTATATATTAGGAAAAATTATAAAGAAGAAAGACATAAGGACTTTAGGAGTTGGCAATGCTGGGGCATCCAATGCAGTAACTGTATTTGGATGGAGAATGGGAGTTATGGTAGGTATACTTGATATTTTAAAAGCAATTATTTCAATTATTATAATAAGATATATTTTAAAAAGTAATGATATGTTGAGCCTATATCTCAATGGTACCAGTGTAATTCTAGGTCATAATTATCCTTTCTTTATGGGATTTAAAGGTGGCAAGGGCACCGCATCTACAGTTGGTATGTTGTTAGCTATTAATTATAAGCTTGGCTTGCTAGGGATACTAGTGATTTTATTAGTTACTATTTTTACTGATTATATAGCTTTAGGTACTATGGCTTTGGTCACATTCTTTGTTATAGGAACTTTTTATTTAGGTTATGGTCCAGCTTGTATGGTTTTAGCCCTATTTATAGCAATCTTAAGTGCTTATAAACATATACCAAATATGAAGAGAATTCTCTCTAAAACTGAAAATAGATTAAGAAATACTATGAAAAGTAAAAGTAAAGCAGGTTAGGTAAAACAAAAAAGGCTTCTAAAGATTTATCTTAAGTTAGCCTTTTTTTCTCATTGATAGGAATTATAACTTTCCTATTCGATATATCTATAGTCAGTGATCTGACTATTTTCTTTTTGGATTTGAGATTTCAACTCTAGCTTTTCTTCCTTTTATGCTCCTTAAACCATCTAAAACATTATCTACATAATTTTGCGGAACGTCTACAAAAGTAAATTTGTCATAGACATCAATGCTCCCAACTGATTTACTAGGAACTCCTCCATCTTGTACTAAGGCAGCTAATATATGTCTAGCACGAACTCCGTCTCTATCTCCCATATTAATATATAGTCTTGTGCCATTTGAAATGGTATTCTTTTGCTTTCTAGCTCTATTGTTGTTTCTGTTGTCACCACTTCTATTGTCATTCCCCTTACTAAACATCTTTCCACCAAAGTCCACCATATCTAATTCTTCATGGCCTTCTGTTGAACTTTCTTTTAAATAGAATTTCATAAGGGCTGCTGCTATATCAAAGGATGTATAACCTTCTTCTATTAAACCATCCACCATTTTGGAGTATTTACCTAGCTCTTCTTTGTTGATTTCTTCCTTTATTTTCTCTAGTGCATTTGCACTTGATAAATCCTCTATATCCTTTAATGTAGGAAGATCTTTTCTTGGAATTTGGGTATTGGTATATCTTTGAATATCTTTTAACTTATATCTATCTCTACCTACGATAAAGCTAAAAGCTGCTCCTTCTCTACCTGCTCTAGCAGTTCTACCTATTCTATGAACATAGTATTCCTCATCTTGAGGGAAATCATAGTTAATTACTAAGTCTATATCATCTACGTCTAATCCTCTTGCCGCCACATCTGTAGCCACTAATATGTCTATGGAGCTTTTTCTAAACTTACCCATTACATTGTCCCTTTGAGACTGCTTTAAATCTCCATGAAGTCCATCAGCAAAGTAACCTCTACTTTGTAATTGAGTAACCAACTCATCTACTTTCCTTTTAGTGTTGCAAAATACTATAGTCAGTTTTGGATTTTTTATATCTATGATCCTACTTAAAATCTCGGTCTTCATATGCTCTTTCAACTCAAAGTATGCTTGCTCTACCTTTGGAACAGTCAACGCTTTATGAACTACTTTGATTATTTCAGGATCATTTTGATATCTAGTTGCAAAATTCATGATCTCTCTTGGCATAGTTGCTGAGAAAAATATAGTTTGTCTATCTTCTGATAAATCATCCATTACTACTTCTATGTCATCCCTAAAGCCCATGTCAAACATCTCATCAGCTTCGTCTAATATCATCATCTTTACATTATCCGTCTTAAGAGTTTTTCTTCTCATATGATCCATTACTCTACCAGGAGTACCTACTACTATTTGAACACCTTTTTTTAGGGCTTTGATTTGTCTATCTATTGGTTGACCACCATATACAGGTAAAACATTGATCCCTCTTTTATACTTACCTAGTTTTCCGATTTCTTCAGCTACTTGAATAGATAGTTCCCTTGTAGGGCACAGTACCAGAGCTTGAAGCTTGTTGTTATTTGGGTCGATCATTTCTAATATTGGTATACCAAAGGACGCTGTCTTTCCTGTTCCTGTTTGTGCTTGACCAATAATATCCTTTCCCTCAAGTATTATTGGGATTGCCTGGGCTTGAATTGGAGACATCTCCTCTAAACCCATATCTGAAATACCTCTTTGTATTTCATTTGATAAATTTATTTCTTCAAATTTTCTTTTTTCCATTAAAATTACTATTCCTCCTTATTTCTAACCAACTAAGTATATATCTATTATTCTTTAAAAGCAAGTAAAATATTAATAAATCTTAATTTATTTATGGTTCATCAACCCATATATATATATATAAACTGTATTTATGAAATCCTAAGGTGAATTTTTTAGATTATAGTACAATTAATTAATTATTTATTATCAGGGTATGAATCATACATGACTAAACATTTCTATTTATGACAAATATTTTTTCGAGGGGTGACACTATTGTTTAATGAAAAAGTATTAAAAATCTTACTTGATAGCACACCTATAGGATATGCTTATTTTAGTGTTTCTACCGATGAATCAGGCAATATTTTTTATTTTGTTGATATTAATCCTGCCTTTACTAAAATTACAGAGTTTGATAAGGAAGTCATAGGTAAATCTTTAAATGAAGTTGACAACAATCATCACCTGATACAAGGGATTTCTAATTTGTTACATTCCATTGTATCTAGTGGAAAAAATAGGGCTGTATGCAAATGTTTTATAGCTCCAGAAAGATGCTTATATATTCACGGTTTTACTGACAACGACCAGGGGGTAATTATTCAGGTAATAGATAGAACAGAAGAAGAACGATTAAAGAGTGCATTGATAAAAAGGGCTGAAGAACTTCAATTCTTAAGTTATCGTGACAGACTCACTGGATTATATAATAGAGCTTTCTTTGAGGAGGAAATCAGACGTTTGGATACAGATAGAAACTTACCTATTTCCATAATCATGGGTGATACCAATGGTCTGAAACTTATTAATGATGTATTTGGCCATGCTGCAGGTGACAATATGATCAAATCAACAGCTGATATATTATCCAAGTCTTGTAGGCAAGAGGACATTATTGCTAGATGGGGTGGGGATGAGTTTATTATCTTACTTCCTAATACCACATCTACAACCACCTTGGAAATTATAAATCGGATAAAAAGTAACTTTAGAATTGAAAAATTTGATATTGATTATCTTAATATTTCCCTAGGATATTCAATCAAGAAATTGAAATCTACTCCTATATCAGAAATCATTAAAGAAGCTGAAAATAGTATGTACAGGAATAAATCTATCGAAGGCAAATTAACTCGCAGGTTGATTATTGGTTCCATGGTGAATCATCTGTATGATGGAAACATAGAGGTTAAATATCATATGGATCGGCTAAAGGACTATACATTGAAGATTGGTAAAACCCTAAAACTGCGTAAAGAAGATTTTGATAAATTAAACAAAATATGTGAAGTACATGATATTGGTAACGTGTCTATAGATAGAAATATATTATTCAAATCTAAAATCCTAACAGAGGAAGATTGGAAAGAGATAAAAAGACATCCGGAAATCGGCTATAGAATAGCCAAGTCTATTCCAGAGCTTTCTGATATTGCAAATTATATATTGCACCACCATGAAAGATGGGATGGAACGGGTTATCCTCATGGCCTTAAAGGAGACGAGATACCTCTTCTTTCAAGATTGTTTTCTGTAGTGGATACATTTGATGCAATGACCCAAGATAAGCCATACAGAAGAGCTTATTCTAGGGAACATGCTATTGAATATCTTAAAGATAATGCTGGTAGACAATTTGATCCAAATATTGTTAATGTTTTTATAGGATTAGTTCAAAAAATGTAAATGATATGTCATTACATTAGGCACATATTCCGATGATCTTTTTAAAAGAGTACCAATATTAGAAATAATTTTTTTTAATTATCTACTGGACTTATGATATAATAATAGAAATATTATAAGACAAATATCAATCATCTTAGATATTGGTTTATGGTGGGAAGGAGAGATTAATTGGTTTGGACATACTTTTAAGACAATTTAAGGAGGTAATGCTGTCAGTATTACCTATAACGTTTTTAGTACTAATATTGAACTTTTCTATTATACCAATAGAGAATGAAATGCTAATTCGATTTATTATTGGAGCCTTATTGGTGATATTTGGATTAGGATTCTTTCTCTTTGGAGCAAATATTGGTATTACAGCTATTGGAAGTTTAATGGGAGAAACAATTGCAAAATCAAATAAGGCTTCTATTACTGCAATCTTAGGCTTCATATTAGGTTTTTTTATTACTATAGCTGAACCAGATCTACAAATACTAGCCAATCAGGTTAATATTGCATCTGGTGGCATCGTTCCCAATTCTTTAATTTTAATTGTGGTTTCTATTGGAGTTGGAATCATGGTAAGTTTCGGTTTATTAAGGATTTTGTATGGGAAACCTTTAAATAAACTACTTACCATAACATATTTTATAATATTTATTTTAGGACTTAATGTTTCAGAAGAATTTTTGGCCATATCTGTTGATGCATCAGGTGCAACAACAGGCGCTATGACAACACCTTTTATATTGGCCTTGGGATATGGTACTTCTAAATTAAAAGGTGGTAAAACATCTGAGGAAGATAGTTTTGGAATGGTTGGTATAGCATCAGCTGGCCCCATATTGGCAATAATGATCATGAGTATCATAATGAAACTTTCAGATATACAGGGTGAAGTAGAAGCCTTCACTGTAAACACTGGGATAATAACCCCTTATTTAAGGATATTTCCTCATATATTAAAAGAATCTATAGTTACCCTATTGCCATTACTTATCTTGTTCTTAATCTTTAATAAATTAAGATTTAAACTAAATAAAAAACATACCCATACTATATTAAAAGGCTTACTTTATACTTATATTGGTTTAACATTATTCTTAGTAGGTGTAAATGCTGGTTTTATGGAAGTAGGAAGAGTAATGGGAGAGAAAATAGCATTATATCATCCTATATTATTGCCAATCATCGGTTTCCTATTAGGTATGGTTGTTGTATTGGCTGAGCCAGCAGTATATGTACTGACCACTCAGGTAGAAGAAGTAACTTCAGGTTATATAAAAAGAAAGGTCATATTAGCTGCTTTATCCATAGGTATAGCCTTCGCAGTATCACTGTCCATGCTCCGAATAATGATTCCTAGTTTAAAATTATGGCATTTTTTATTACCTGGCTTTGGAATAGCCGCATTTTTATCCTATAAAGTACCATCCATCTTTGTTGGAATAGCATATGATTCAGGAGGAGTCGCCTCAGGCCCAATGACCGCAACTTTTGTATTAGCTTTTGCACAAGGAGCGGCTACTGCAATCCCAACAGCGAATGTCTTAGTAGATGGTTTTGGAGTTATAGCAATGGTAGCCATGACACCTTTACTAGCAATTCAAATTCTTGGGCTGATGTTTAAGTTAAAAGCTAATAAGGAGGGTCATTGATTATGAAAGAAATTATGACGAACCCCTTACTGTTTTGTTCTATATTAGACTACGGTAAGGGAAGCAAGATGTGTAAGTTTGCAAAAGACATGGGCGCAGTAGGATCAACTATAATCCTAGGTAAAGGAACTGTTAGAAATGAATGGTTGAATATCTTAGGTGTTGTTGAAATTAGAAAAGAAATATTTATAGCAATCATTGATGAACAATTTGAAGATACTTTTTTTAAAACTGTTTCTGATAAATTTTCCATAGAGAAACGACATCATGGAATAGCCTTTTCTACTGCTTTAAAACATTTAATATCTAGCAAAGATTATAAAATTGAATCCAGTGCTGAAAAGAAAGGTGTGAATAATATGGATTTTGAAGCTATATTTGTCGTGGTAAATAAAGATGATTTAGATGATGTTCTAGATGCAGCAGAAGCAGCAGGGTCAACAGGTGGTACTGTAATCCATGGTAGAGGAGCAGGTTCAAAGGAAAAAACAACCTTATTTAATATAGAAATAGAACCAGAGAAAGATATCGTCTTGATCCTTTCACACACTTCAAAAACAGATGCAATAATCAATTCTATAAATGACAAACTAAATTTACACAAACCAAATACAGGGATCATCTTCGTTGTAGATGTAAGAAAGACACTAGGATTATATAAGGGAGAATAGTATATTAAAAAAGCTTAAGTAAGTCTATAAAATGACTGCCTTAAGCTTTTTTGTTGCTAGTTAAAGATAATAATCATGGCATTATTTACAACGAGAAACAAAATATTTAAATATATTTAGAATCTCCTTATGTCGATATATCATAGCCTCCGGGTGAAATTGAGTCCCTAATACAAATTTTTCATTGGTGGATTCTATCCCTTCTATAACACCGTCTAAGGAATAGGCATTTACCTTTAAGTTCTCTCCTAAATCCTTGACACTTTGATGGTGCTGAGAATTTACCTGGATTCTTTCCTTATTGAAGATTTCATACAAGATTGAATCCTTTACAATATCTATACTATGATATCCTCCCCCAATACTGAATGGGGAAATATGTCCTAAGGAATCGGGTATCTCTTTATAAATATCCTGATACAATGTACCTCCTAAGGCTACATTGATTATCTGTATACCTCGACATATTCCCAAAATAGGTATATCCTTGGCGTATGCTTTCTTGATTATTTCCATCTCCATACGATCCCTATCAAAGGATATGGTGTCCACTTCTCTACTGGGCTCCTGACCATATAGTAAAGGTGACACATCTTCGCCACCAGTAAGAACGATGCCTTGTAGTACATCTAAATATCTATCTATAGACTCCTTTTCATCCACTACTGGTAATATAATAGGTACACCTCCAGCCCTCTGTATGGCATCTATATAAGTATTGTTTATCTTATTTAGTTTGATACTATTTGAATATCCATGCCGACTTGTAAGCCCTATTAATGGTTTCATCTAATTCACCTTATTATAAATATTTCTTAAACCAAATTGCTGCTTCATCCATCATACTTGTAGTAACAAAATGATCTAAGTTATTATATTCTATTAATTGTACTCGGGATTTGTCACTATACTTTGACTTCACATCATCATAGAACAATTTTTGGCTTTCAATATTTACAACTCGATCATGACCACCATGGAGTAGTAGTATGGGTCTGTCTATTACAAGTTCCTGATTATTCATTGGATCAATGGCGTTGATTCTTTCCTCTTCTTCTTGAAACTCATTTTCATTAGATAAACCCATGACATTTTTTAATATTTGGTTTGAATGTTTCCAGTTAAATGAGCCATTTAAAACTACAGCTGTTTTTATATCTTCATTATATGTAAAGACCCCAGCAGCTGTAAATCCGCCCATTGAATGTCCCATAACGGCGATTCTATCAGGATCTGAATTATAATGTTTGATACAATACTCTATTATTTTAGGAGCTTCTTCAACATTGTTTAATATGGTTGGCCAAAAATATTTAATAGAATTCTCTCCATCATAGCTTTCTAATCTGTTCCTATCTCCGTGATGTATAGCATCTGGTATGATAACTTGATATCCTAAGTTTGCCAATATAAATCCCCTAAGCCTCTGAGATTCTTTATTGGAACTCCAGCCATGGTAAAAAATAATAGTAGGTATCTGCTCTTTATGATCTTTTAACTTGAATCTAATTATTGGAATATCATAAATAGTCTCTCTCTTTTCTGTTAAATGCTCTGTAAACAAATAATCCTTCATATCATTCACCTCTTTAAATATTCTCAATTTGCCAGTCAATAGGCGTCTTGCCATTTTCCTCTAATATTTGGTTTGTCTTTGAAAATGGCTTGGAGCCAAAGAATCCTCTGCTTGCCGATAGTGGACTTGGATGGACAGATTTTATTATATAATGTCTATTATTTGTAATTAATCCTTCCTTTGATTTAGCATTATTTCCCCAAAGTATAAAGATGAGTGGATCTTCTCTTTGATTTAATAAACTTATGATAGAATCAGTAAATATTTCCCAACCAATCTTACTATGAGAATTGGCTTCATGGGCTATTACAGTCAATGAAGTATTCAGCAAAAGAACTCCCTGATCTGCCCATTTTTTAAGGTATCCATTATTTGGAATAAAGCATCCCAAATCCGTATTTAATTCCTTATACATATTTCTTAAAGATGGTGGAATTTTCATACCTGGTTTTACAGAAAAAGCTAAACCATGGGCCTGATTGGGACCATGATAAGGATCTTGTCCTAAAATAACCACCTTGGTATTTTTATAGGCTGTAAAATGAAGAGCATTAAAAATATGATTCATATCAGGATATATGGTTTTCGTTTTATATTCATTTATTAGAAAACTCCTCAACCTTTGATAATATTCCTTATTCATCTCAGGAGTTAATAAGGATTCCCAATCATTGTTAAATATCTGTTTCATAATAAACACCCCTTTTAACTATACTTACTTATATATCCCCCCTCCATCTCCTAGGAGATATTAAGGCAATTATTGTAAATAGCTCAAGCCTACCTAATAGCATCAAGACTGAGAACAAAACTTTAGACGCTTGACTATATTCAACAAAGTTTCTAGTAGGGCCTGCAAATCCCATTCCTGGTCCCACATTACTTAATGTAGCTAAAACTGAACTAGAAGCACTTACCAAATCTATCCCTTCCAGTGATACCAATAGTGTGGAGAATACAAATATAAAAAAGTATAAGGATATAAAGCTATAGATCCCGGCAATTGTTTCATTTGATACAGTCTTACCTGAATCTTTCACTGGTACTATAGCTCTAGGGTGAAATATTTTCATTACTTCTCTTTTTACAACCTTTAGCATAATCAAAATCCTTACTACTTTCATCCCGCCTGAAGTGGAGCCTGCACTACCACCTATCAGCATCAATACCATAAGTATGCCTTTGCTAAAACTTGGCCATAAATCAAAATCCACTGTAGTATATCCAGTCGTCGTAATAATCGATCCAACTTGGAAGAAGGAATCTCTAAATGCTAGACCTATACTTGAATAGCTCGTCATAAATAAATTTATCCCTATGGCTAATGTGGCTACCAATATGATTCCAAGGTAAAGCTTTAGTTCCTCATTCTTTAATACTTCTTTGACTTTACCCTTATATAAAGAATAATATAAGGAAAAGTTAACTCCAGACAATACCATAAATACACCTAAAACTAAATGTATATAGGTGCTATTGTAAAAACCAATGCTGTTATTTTTGGTTGCAAATCCTCCAGTTCCAACAGTCCCAAAGGTATAAACTAAAGAATCAAAAATATTCATCCCACCCATAAGCAAAAATAAGATATTTAGAATCGTTATGACAAAGTATGTTTTATATAATATTTTTGCTGTATCCTTAATACGTGGGGCTATTTTACCTGCAACTGGCCCAGGACTTTCGGCTTTATATAATTGAAATCCGCCTATTCCTAAAGCAGGTAATAAGGCTATGGTAAATACAAGTATTCCCATACCACCGATCCAGTGAGTCAAAGATCTCCAAAATAAGACTCCCTGTGGTAGACCCTCTACATCGGCTAATATTGTAGCTCCAGTAGTAGTAAAACCCGAAACAATTTCGAAAAATGCATCTATATAGGTTACAGTGCTACCAGATACATATAATGGAATTGCACCAATTATTGAAGCTATAATCCATCCTAAAGAAACAATGGCCAACCCATCCTTAGGACTTATTTGATTATTGTAATCTTTCTTTCGACTAATTAAGAAACCAATCAGGCCTCCTATGAATATAGCCATTAGAAATCCATAGGTATCTGAACCACCTGTATATAATGAAATTATTAAGGAAGGAATCATAAATATTGATTCAATTATAAGTAGAATTCCTAGAACCCTAGTCACGACCCCAAAGTTCATTTAATATCCCTCCCTTTTTTGGTGGAAAAAACTTCTTTAATGTTGGTACATCCTCAGTTAGGCAAAATACAACTATTCTATCATTTTGGTGTATGGATACATTCCCCTTAGGTATGATTACACCACCATTTCTAATAATAGCACCTATTATTATTCCTTTAGGTAATTTTAAATCCATTAAAGGCTTATCTATAAAAGGTGAGTCTTTCCCAACAATCAATTCTGTTACCTCACCATTACCACCAATTAATAAGGATACAGATATCACCTTACCTCCTCTAATATGTTTTAAAATATTACTGGCAGTTATATAAATTGGATTTAAAGCCGCATCTAGATCTAGTCGATCAATAATCTTACTATAGTTTGGCCTACTAATTTTTGCTATACATTTATTGACACCCTCTTGTTTCGCCATTAAGGCCATTAGTAGATTTTGTTCATCAAAACCAGTCGTACCTATAAAAGCGTCCATGTCTTTTAGCATTTCTTCCTCAAGAAGATTAAAATCCGTTCCGTCCCCATGTATCACCAGCACATCATCTAACTTGTTGGATAATTCTAATGCCCTATCCTTATCCTGCTCAATCAGTCTAACCGATATCTTTGATTCAGCAAGGTTTTTACTTAGATAATAAGCGATATTGCTACCGCCTAGTATCATTACATTTTCAACATCTTTCTCTACAAATCCAAGATTAAATCTTGTATTAAACTGATCTATATCTTCTGCTTTTCCCATTACATAAATTGTATCATTCTCCATAAGTTTGCTCGTACCATGTGGAATTGTTATAACACCGTTCCTAGCAATAGCAGTAATAAGCAAGTTCTCAAAAGCTTCTAGTTCCTTAAGTTCTTTACCTAATAATTCTGGATTACGACCAATATAATAATCAACGATTTTTACCTTACCACTTCCAAAATCACCAGTATGAAATAGATATCTTTTTAAAAGATACTTCTCTATGGCCTTAGCCGTGTCTAAATCTGGATTTACAATTTGATCTATTCCCATTTCACTTTTTATAAAGTCTAATTGTTCCATGTACTCTGGATTTCTGATTCTAGCTATGGTTTGTTTACAACCTAATTTTTTGGCTAATGAGCATATGACGGTGTTGGTCTCATCACTATCTGTGGTGGCAACCAGTAAATCACAGGAACTTATATTGATTTCTTTTAAGATTCTAATATCGATTCCATTTCCCTCTATGGTCAAAACATCTATATGTTCATTTATTCTTTCTAGGACTTTAGCATTGGTATCAATTAATATTACCTCAATATCTTCCATAATCATAGATTCCGCTATTTTATATCCTAGCTTTCCCACACCAACAATGACTACTTTCATCAAACTCACCTCATAAATTAATATACCACTAATATAGCATACTAACATAGAATAAAAATTAATTAAATACTTATTTTTACCAGCAATTAAGATTCTGAATTTAATAATATAAAACATCAATATTATGCCATGAATATTGATGTTTTATATTATATATTTAAATTTTCTTAATCTACCATAATACTTGGCGCTGCATAATAATCAGTAACACCTGATATAATATTCTTCTGTCCAATCCTTGTATATATACCAGCAAATTTTTCGTCGTATACAAACAATCCAATAACTGAATTAAACTCTTCTACTTTAAATTCACCATCTTCAAAGACCAAATACTCTCTTGAGAAGTTTTCCACAAATTCCTGATATAGATATTCTTTATTAAAATCTTTCTTAAGTCTGGCTTCCCACTCTTCCTGAGATAAATCCTTACCCACATAAACCCCTTGAGAAGCGTTTAGATCCATTGGCTTCATAATATATTTGTTCTTGTTGTTTAGAACCTTATTAAAGACATCCTGGTCCCCACCAAATATACCAGTATGAGGAATATGTGCTTTAACAAAGTCTCTTTCCTCCTCCGATAATAACGCCAATGTATCTTCATCATGTAGGATTTTGAAGAATATTTTATTATGGATTACTTGTGATTTAATTGATCCAATGCAACAAAATCCACGATTTCTATAAGCTTCTATAAACTCAGGAATTTCATCAGCTTTATCAATTAATTCAAAGGTAACGATTCTTCTATATACTAAGTCTATCCTATAATCCTCAAAATAAAGTTTTCCATCTCTATACTTTAACTCCCTTGGATCTGCTATTATACAATTATATCCCTTGGATTTATAAGCATTTTTAAAAACTTCAAACTCTGCAGATGTACCGCTTTCTATAAAGTCTATGATTGCAACATTGGGGGATTGATTTGTGCTATCGTATTTATTGTATAATTTAATACTTTCATCAACCCATGAATCTATTAGCTCAAAGTAATCTAAACTATGATGATTACTAAAATCTTTTAATCCTTTAGTTTCAAGCAATATCTTACCAATTGTATTATCTTCATTCATAGCTGAAGAACCATCTGTATTTAACTCACAAAACTTAAAATTATCATAGGATTCATAAAACACATCATATCTTCCTATGGGAATATTTACGTCATAACCATTGTCTATTTCTATCAATTCTTCAATTAATTTTGGAAAACCAAATTTTTTTCTAAAATCCTTATTGGCTATATATTCATTTGTTACTTTATTTCCAATAGAAGCCATAGTCTCACTTATCTTTGTAAAATCCCTTACAATTCTTTCATTAACAAAGAATGGATGATACAAAAATGGTACTGGTTTGCCTTTATATTGAGCACTGGAATTTTTCACCTTTTCGACTGTCAACTTATAGTCATCATGATACTTTTCTTGATTCATCATTACTAGATCTATATATTCCCTATTTATATCTTTTATATCCATTATTTATTCACCACCAAATCATTAAGTAAACACCACTGAAGAGCTTCTTTCTTACCATATTTAGATCTCTCTTTTGTAATCTCATATGGGTTTTTTCCATTGTTTAGCATTTCCTCCAAGGGATTTATATAATGAACTTCATCCTCTGATAATGCACCTTTGGAAAGTTCCACCATATATTTACCTATATCCAGTAGACTTTTTCCTTTTAGTTCCGCTTTTAGACCTTTGGACATCATTTCTTCTTTAGCTTTATCTATATCTTCAATGGTTATTTCCTTTGTATATTCATAAAGATTATCTAAATTATCATCATTATATATAAGTCCTTTTAATAGAGCAATTACAGAGAAGTTTAAATTATATGGAACTGAGTCCATCATTCTTATCTCCACATATTTTTTAGTTCTTACATCCGGAAAGAACATAGTAAGCATATGCTCTAAATCTTCTATTGTATAATTGTCAGGATTAAATAAGTCCCTTACTTTTTGATTGCCTGTATATACTTCTTTACCACCTTGATTAATGAATATTGGGGGCTTATTTAATATATACTCAGCATATTCTTTGTAACCAAAACCTTCGTCCATGGCTTCCCTAGGTACTCCAGATCTATCAGTGTCAGTATTCACCCAAATATGTGCTCTAGTATTATGTCTCTGGGCAACTTCACCTTCAAAATAATATGCATTTTCGAATAGAGCATATAGCACAGGTGAGAGTGCATTTGCTACTCTAAACTTCTTATGATAATCCTCTTCAGAAGAAAAATCTAAGGATACTTGAAGTGCACAGGTGCCCTTCATCATGTTATGGGCATGGGTGCCCCTTGTTTTAAAGTAGTTAAACATATAATCGTATCTTTGTTTAGGTAATAGTTTGATCTCATCAATTTTTGTTACTGGATGATAGCCAGTGGCCATCAAACCTTGATTTTTCTTTTCTAAAATAGGAATGATATCATTCATAAAATCTAAGTACTCGTCCTCAAGTTCCTTTATATCAATCGTAGCATCTATACTTAATTCAAGTTGGCTACCTGGTTCTAGGGTAATAGTCTTTTTACCTTTTTTAAGACCTAATATATATTGTCCCTCATAAGAGCCTTTGTATCCTTTGGATTCTAAGTCTTTTAAGGACTCTGCTACACCATTTTTACCATAATATGAAATAGTCTTTAAAGTATCCTTATCTATTACAAAATGCTCTAACTCCACTCCAATTTTAAAATTATCTATTGTCTTTTCGTTGGATTTAAAGTAACTGGAAATCTCTTCAACTTGCCTTTTGTAGTCCACGTAAATCGCTCCTTATAATTTATTTCGCTATTCTAAGTATATACCCAATTAAATTATTTATAATTCCTAATTTAGTATAACCATTTATTTAATTATACCTTATATAGGTATATTTTAAAACTTTGGGTATAAATTATATAAAAGATATGGAGGTTGATGCAATGAAAAACATTTTATTAATTGAGTATTGCACTGCTTGAGGCTATATAGGTAGAGCAGTTGCTCTAGCAAGATCTATATTAAATGAACATAAGGATAATATAGCTGAATTAAGACTAATTCCTTCCTCTGGTGGGGTTTTTGAAGTAACACTAAAGGATGAATTACTCTTTTCCAAAAGTGAGCTAGATCGCTTCCCTGAAAAAGATGAAGTTGAAAATATTATTAGAGATAAATTAGCTTAAATAAAACAATAGAAATATTCTTTTTGAATATTTCTATTGTTTTTTATTTGATTCTAAAGTCTATATACTGACTCCAGCCCTTATTACAGCAGTTTTAATTGTTTTATATACAAATACTATGCCAACTGTATTGACGGCCACAGTAGGTAGGACGACACCCGTTACCAATACAGGCAAAGGGACTGGTAATCCGGTAATAAACAGGGCAGATACTAAAAAGGTCATACCACTTATAAATGTTCCTAAAGCACCTATAATCCCTAATGTAATTATATTTAAATTGTATTTTTTAAAGAAATTTATTACTAAATACATTGACAAACAAGTCACCATTTTATCTATCATATTGGGTATCTGTCCTCCCGGAAATGTGGTTGTTATAGCGGATAATAGACCACCTAGTAGGGCTGTTAAAATAATATTATCAAATTTAGTGTTAAGTAGTAGTGATGCAAATATAAATATTAACAAAAAATCAAATTTCATTCCACCCAATATTCCTGGTGTAATATGATGTAATATCAAACCTATGGTTAATAGTAATGTTGTAAAAATATGGTCTTTTAATTTCATGATCATTCTCTCCTTTAATTTTTATATTCATTTTACTTTGCCAATCACTTAAATCTGTTCACAACATCCTATATCACCACCTTATTTTTATTTCGCAGTCTCGCATCACAAATTTATTCACTCGTATACACTCGTGTAAATTTGGAGCTCGTTGCGGTTGACCTACCATCCATTTGTAGAAAATCACTACAAATCGGGTTAGGGCATACAAAAAGGCCCTTCTTCCTTATAACAAAAGGACGAAAGACCATATTCGCGGTACCACCTTAATTAGACTATCAATTAAGATAATCTCACTCCACAGATACATCAGCTATTTACCTAGCACTATATCCTGTTTCTGTAACGGGAAACCCCCGGAATTGGGTACTCTAAAAATAATTTCACCAAACTTCTTATAGAACCATTCGTCAAACCTCCAGTGCCGGGCTTCCACCACCCCCAACTCTCTAAGACTTTCATAGTTTGAGTACTTTTTCTACGCATTGAATTTATATATTATTAAGCATAATATCACTTTGCCTTGGCAAAGTCAAGTAAGAAATCAAAAATGACATCAACCATAGTGATATGGTTGATGTCATAATATTTTTTAAGCTTGTGCTGCTTCTCCTAAGAACATTTCAATGTCATCTTCTACATTTGAGATTGTTCCGATTCCGAATGTTTCTACTAATACGTTAGCTACATTTGGTGAAAGGAATGCTGGTAGTGTTGGTCCTAAGTGAATGTTTTTCACTCCTAAGGATAATAGAGCTAATAATACGATAACTGCTTTTTGCTCGTACCAAGCAATATTATATGCTATTGGAAGATCGTTGATATCATTTAGTTCAAAGATTTCTTTAAGTTTTAGTGCTATCACTGCTAATGAATATGAGTCATTACATTGTCCAGCATCTAGAACTCTTGGAATACCACCGATATCTCCTAAGTTTAATTTATTGTATTTATATTTTGCACAACCTGCTGTTAAGATTACTGTGTCTTTTGGTAATGCTGCTGCAAAGTCTGTGTAGTAGTTTCTGCTTTTCATTCTACCGTCACAACCTGCCATTACAAAGAACTTTCTGATTGCACCTGTTTTAACTGCATCTACAACTTTATCAGCTAAAGCAAATACTTGTGCATGTGCAAATCCACCTACGATTTTACCTGTTTCAATTTCTGTTGGTGCTTGTAATTTCTTTGCGTGCTCTATTAGTTCTGAGAAGTCCTTTGCTTGTCCTTCTACTCTATCTGCAATATGTTTGAATCCTGGGTATCCTGATGAACCTGTTGTATATACTCTATCTGCATAGGATGCTGAAGGAGGTACGATACAGTTTGTTGTAAATAGGATTACACCATTGAAACTTTCAAACTCTTCTTTTTGTTTCCACCAAGCGTTTCCGTAGTTACCTACAAAGTGATCATATTTTTTGAATGCTGGGTAGTAGTTTGCTGGTAACATTTCACCGTGTGTATAGATGTCTACACCTGTACCTGCTGTTTGTTCTAATAATTCTTCAAAGTCTTTTAAGTCATGACCTGATACTAGGATTCCTGGATTATTTCTAACACCAATATTTACTTCTGTAATTTCTGGATTACCATAAGTAGAAGTATTAGCTTCATCTAATAAAGCCATTACATCAACACCATATTTACCTGTTTCAAGAGTTAGTGCTACTAAATCATCAGCTGTTAGACTATCATCTAATGTTGCAGCTAAAGCTTTTCTTATGAATCTGCCGATTTCTGGATTATTAAATCCTAAGTTATCTGCATGCTCTGCATAAGCAGCCATACCCTTTAATCCATAAATAATAAGTTCTCTTAATGAACGAACGTCTTCATTTTCAGTTGCTAAAACTCCAACTTCTGAACTAGTTGACTTGAATTCTATTTCGTCATTTGAATTTACAGTAAATGTTGCAGCATCTTCAAGTTCATTTAATTCTACGCCTTTTTCAACTAAAGTTGCTTTTAATTCATTTCTTAATGCTAAACCTTCTTTAATCTTTTCAAAGAATCTTTCTTTGTCAAAGTTAGCATTAGTTATTGTCATAAATAAACCTTCGATTAAGAATCTATCTAATCCTTCTACGTTATAACCAATTTCGTCTGCTTTTAATCCTAAAACTGAAATACCTTTTACTGTGTAGATCATTAAGTCTTGTAAAGCAGCTACGTCTGCAGTTTTACCACAAACCCCTACTTTTGTACATCCTTTTCCGCCAGCTGCTTCCTGACATTGATAACAAAACATACTCATCAATTTATTCCTCCTATATAATTAAAATTTATTTATTAACTAAGTTTTTACTCACCTTATGATTATATAATATCTGTTTTCAAACCTTTAATCGGTAACCTTTGTTACCTAATTAGAAATATTTTCTAGAATTCATAAATTTTTAAAAAACAAGACCCATATTTATAAATATAGGTCTTGTTAAATATCAAAAAGTATTATTCATCACAAGATGACAAGTAAGTACTAATAATCAATTCCTGCAGCTTAAATTCTTTCTGGATATGCAGTTGAACATGGAGTAACTCCATATACCATTCCACAGTGTGGGCATTTTGTTTCTAGATGAGTCATTGAGAACTCTTTTCCACATTCACATGTTAATTCTACAGCCATAGGCATCTCTCTTGTATTAAAGCCCATCATTCTTATTTTATCTACAACTGCCTTACCATCTCCAAAACTTCCTGTACAACCTTCGTGCATTTTGTATTCCTCCTATATTTTAAGTTTGTTGTCATTATGACTTTATCCAAATCTGCTGAAAAAATATCCTTTTATTCCTTTTGTCATTCTTCCTGTACCCATGGCATTTCTGGGTGAGCTTTAGCGAAGAATCTTGGTCCTAAAGATCCTTCGATTCTCTCAGGATGACTAAGTAATATTTTATTAAATATTACTTAGTCAATTGTTTACCATATCTTAAATCTTCTCTCATTCCTTGAACAAAATGATCAATTTCTTCAAGTTTTACCAATAATTCTTTTTCTTCTTCACTTGTTTCTAGAATACTATGGATTCCTCCATTGTTGATTATAATTCTCCTATCAGCTATTAAAGCCAAGGTTGGGTCGTGTGTTGCGATTAAAACTATTTTGTCTTCATCTACTAATAGACTCAAAGCCTTTCTTCTATCGATACCAGCATTCTCTATTTCATCAATCAATACAATAGGTGATGAAGAAAGTATAGCTGTATCTGCAATCATAAGTGCCCTTGATTGACCACCACTCAATGATGTAACAGGGGTTTCTAGTGCAAACTTCTCTCCAGCTAAATTGTTGGCAGCTTCAATGATTTTTTCTATTGTGCCTTCTACATCTTCCACTAGCCTACTAGCAGCGTGTAATTCTAAAAACTCCCTAACTGTCAAGTCCATTACAAAGTTCATATTTTGAGATAATTGGGCTACTAATCTATTATTAGAAGAAAACCTCCATTTCTTATCTGGGATTTCACCATCGATAAGTATGGTTCTTCCTGTCGGTGTATCATTTTGAGCTGTCCACTCAATATCAGCTAGTAGTCTAGACTTTCCAGAACCAGTTGGACCTACTATTGATATGATCTCAGATTTTCTAATGGTTAATTCATTAAATCCTTCAGGGTTTTCAGACTTATCATGTCCAGGTAATATGGTAAGAGACTGGATACCAGACTCTTCTTGTATTCCCAAGAATGATTTCATCAGATTTATATATTCTTCTAGATTAAGGACTAAACTTTCCTTATCTATTGCAAAGTCCTCAATCTCCTCTTGGCTAAAGCTATTTAGAAAATCAGCAAAGGTCTTATTCTCATGGCCTTTAATATCTAATTTATTTTCTTCAAAGTATGCTTCTACAAAGGGATACTTTTCTATAATTTCAGCTATCACTTTATTATGCATAATCATCACCTAAATCCATCTTTCTAACATTACCCATTTGATACGCTTCACCTATTCTTGTTTCACCTAAGCAATATGAGCACATAGCTGATGGCATAGGGAATCTTAATTCCATTCCTTGAACTGTTTCTATATCTTTTTCTTTATCATAAAGGAGTGTACTTAATTCATATGCCCCTTGACCTGTTAAGCCATTGATATGCATAGTTATTGCCTTTGGATTAACTGAGTTTACCCTTGAAGCAAAGACCTCTCTTTCTGCTTGGGATACAATATCTCCCTTAGTGATCACTACCATATCTGCAGATTTTAACATAGGCCCTATTTTCTTAGGAGTGTTGATGCCTGATAGATTATCTATGACACATACTCCTTTTATTTCCTTAATATATGGAGAACATCTATTACAAAGACCTGCAGATTCAGTGATTAACATATCTAGCCCCATACTTCTTCCCCATTGTACTACTTCTTCTATATTGGAAGCAAAGAAGTGGTCTGGACAAAGTGCCCCGGATAAGCCTTTCTTTACTGGAACCCCAGCCTTCTCATATAGTTCATCATCGTCAGTATATAGGCAATCAAACTTAACCACACCTACTGAGATGTCCCTTTGTTTTAAAGCATCTATTGTCTTTAATATGATACTGGTCTTACCTGAAGAAGGTGGACCAGAAAATACTACTAAATTCATTTTCCCTCCTCCTCCAATGTTGCCTCATGAAATATTTTTTCTGTCTTCTTAATTAATTCTCCTATATCATGGTTATTGACATAGTCCCAACCGATCCACATAAACTTTTGATCTTCAGTTAGGTTGTTTTCTACTTGAGGATTTGTTGATGGTAATCCGCCCTTTTCAACAAATATTTCCCCAATTTCCTTTGAAGCAAAGAAATCAACAAATGGCTGTATCTTTTCCTTATTAGAATTCTTAGCCAATAAGAATATTGGGCTTATAATTGCACCATCTCTAGGCCATATTGGAAACATTGGCCCATTTCCTGAAACCATCTTTGAAAAGAAATATGGCATTATTGTTACAGTTGGCTTTTCTTTCTTTCTATGGGATTTTACCATTTCAGCTGGATGCATGTTATACATAAATGCTTTACCAAGCTTTCTAACACCATCTTCACCATAGGTTTTATATATATTTAAAAGCATTGCATTAAATAAATCAAAGTCACTTACTGGTAAGGAAACCTCACCATGAAATTCTGGCCTAAATAAATCTTCCCAGGATTCAGGTGGTTTTCTATCACCTAGTTCTTCCCTATTTACTAAAAAAATTGCAGGTACTACACCAATAATAGAATATTGTCCTTGTGGATCTCTTAGATCTATCTGATCATTATTGAAATCCTCATTCATGTTATCAGTGCCAATTAAATCTTCAAATACACCTTTGGCTTTAAATTTACCCATAAGGGTTTTATCAAAAAATAAATCAAATCCAGCAGACATAAATAAATCGGCAATTTCATCTTCATTTTCAAGATTTATTATTTTGTCCTTTATCCAATCCACACCACCAGATGCAACCCTTAAATCATATTCTACCGTGTAATTAAAGTTTTGATTTTCTAACCAAGATTCAAAACCTTCTTGTAGTGGTAACTTGACAGGACAAGGTAATATACCGTCGATTTTTATATCTCCATTTTCTGAATTGATTTCATTTACCTTTCCACCGTCTACAGTAGTTCTTGCTTGCTCTATTGCATCAACTAATTTTTCCTCAAACAAGTCAAGATTCACCCTTTTTGACTTACAAGCCATTTCCAGGGAAATAGTCTTTCCCATGATCTTACGCATTTTTTCATTCTTCAATTGTTCAAAACCATTTGCTGCAAATATATCTATAGTTTCTGGGTATTTTTCCGTTATGTCATATACTTTATCCGTAACATTAAAGTATTTATTCATTATAATCCTCCTCCGATTAACTTTCATTTATATAGTATACTATAAGTCAAAAAAAATCGGTAACTTCCGTTACCAATTTGTTTCTTTATCACTATATCAACCATCCAATAATACCACCTAAAATAATTACCCATACAACATTTATTTTAAATCTTGTTATCAATAGATAGGATATAGCAAATATTAAAAAGGTAGTTATATCTATTATGGACTCTGTAGCCAAAGTAATACTTACTCCTAACATCAATACCAATGATGCTATATTTATTCCATCAAGTAGCCCAGATATCCAAGTTGAATCTCTCACCCTCTCTAATAAGGGACCTAGGATCAAGACAATTATAAAGGATGGAAGAAATATGCCAATTGTAGCCAATATTGCTCCAAAAGTACCACTAATTAAATAACCTACAAATGTTGCAGTTGTAAAAATCGGTCCAGGCTTTAACTGTCCAATTGCTACAGCATCTATAATCTGGCTTGTAGTTAAGACTCCCAATTTTTCAACGAATTCAGCCTCTAGAAATGCTAGTAATACATATCCACTTCCATATAATACTGCCCCTATTTTTAAAAATATAAGGAATATCAAAGGACTGGAAATGGAGAAAAATCTATTTTTTATTCTATCCCTATTTTTTATTAGCATCATTATTAAACCGGATATAAAAAGTAAGAAAATCTCACTGATGCCTACTAAATAGATTGCAAATATAGGAATCCCATACAATAGAGCAAACTTATCTTTTATTACTGTTTTACCTAATCTATATAATGCTTTAATTACTATAGCTATTGTAACAGGTTTGATACCTTCCAGGATAGAGTTCACTTGTGGAATACTACCATATTCTACATAGAGATAGGCAAATATAAAGGTAATAACCATTGCAGGAAATATAAATGAAATTCCCGCATTAAACAATCCTAAAACTCCTCCTCTTTGGCCACCTAGATACATTACCATTTCAGTGGAATTGGGTCCTGGTATAAGATTTGATGCACCTATAAAGTCTATAAATTTCTCCCTAGAAATCCATTTCCTTTTCTCTATTATCTCATCATCCATCATAGATATATGGGCAGCAGGCCCACCAAAGGCTATAAAACCAAGTTTAAAGAAGATTTTAGATATTTCTTTTTGTCTATTCAGTTTTTCTTCTTTATTTAATAGTTTATAATCATCACTCAAAATATCACCTCACTACTTGGAATACTTATCTTATACCCTGAAATCATGTAATATAGATATTATGGTATAATATTTCAATTTTCTGCTATTCTCGTATAATTGATGGTAAGAATCTAAATTTATAAAAGAAAGCCTAGCAACTTTTTTCATAAATTATGGTTATAGCACTGAACCAATTTATCTCTTCATATAAATAGACCAGATACAAAAATCTGGTCTATTATCCACTTAAAACTATATTTTCTTTATTGATACTTTCCAAACTTCAGGGCCTTCTTCTAAATATTCCCACTCAAATAGACCTTCCATTTCAGCTAACATTTGATAGTGTAATGGTCTTGGGTCATGATCATTTGTAAGTTCCATAGCCTCACCAGAACTTAATGAATCAAATGTTTCAAAAATTACTCTATGTTTATCTCTTGGTT
>JAAYGX010000167.1 GCA_012735585.1 Tissierella sp. | reverse complement strand
TTTAGAGTCTGAGTACGGCTATTTTAAAAAAGATTTGATAATATTTACCTTTTTACATTTGGCTGCTGAGCCTGAGCTTACGAAAGCTTTATTAGAATCAGGTGCTATAGCTATAGCCTATGAGACTGTACAACTTCCTAATAGATCATTACCTTTATTGACTCCAATGAGTGAAGTTGCTGGTAGAATGGCAGTACAACAAGGTTCAATATATCTAGAAAAGACCCGTGGTGGAAAGGGCAAATTAATCGATGGGGTTCCTGGTGTCCCTCCTGCTCATGTAGTAGTGGTAGGTGCTGGAATTGTAGGTACTGGTGCTATTAGGAGAGCTGTAGGACTTGGAGCTAGGGTTACTGTACTTGATATAGATGTAGATAGATTAAGATATCTTGGTGAAGTATTTATGGGTCAAATCGAGACACTATATTCTAATAACTATAATATGAAGCAAGCTATTAAAACTGCTGATTTAGTCGTAGGTGCTGTTCTTATTCCAGGCTCAAAAGCACCAAAATTAGTAACAGAGGAAATGGTTAAATTGATGGAACCAGGTAGTGTAATTGTTGATGTAGCTATTGACCAAGGTGGTTGTGTAGCAACTATAGATAAACCAACTACCCATGAAAACCCAACATTTATAAAACACGGAGTAGTTCACTATGCAGTCGCAAATATCCCTGGGGCTGTAGCCCAAACCTCCACCCTTGCTTTAACAAACAATACCCTTCCTTATGTTATGAGAATTGCAAATAAAGGATGGAAACAAGCATTAAAAGATGATCCAGCACTGGCTAAGGGTGCCAATATAGTCAATGGCAAAGTAACTTATAAGGCAGTATCAGATACTTTTGATTTAGAATTTACTTCTATTGAAGATTTTTTAATTTAAATCTCTTAAGCCTAAGAGCAATCTCTGATGTATATCTTTATACTTTTAAAGATTGCTCTTTTTTACTATTTATTTTGCCATATCTCTATATACTTTGTTTTATTATCAGACTAACTTGCTTATATTTTAACAGATGGTATAATATATCTGTTGTCATGCCATAATATTGTTATAGATATAAGTAAGCGTTTACCTATTGCCAAATGCAATTATATTTTATTTTGACAACAAAATATAAAAATTAGGAGGAGATTTTTGTGAAAAAATTAGGTTTATTGCCAAAATTGATTATTGCAATCATTCTTGGTATCGCAATCGGTGCTTTTGCGCCAGAAGTTATTGTTGCAATTTTAGCTACTTTTAATGAAATCTTTGGTAACTTCTTAGGATTCGTAATTCCATTAATAATCGTTGGTTTCGTTGCACCAGGAATCGGTGATTTAGGAGACAAAGCAGGTAAATTACTTGGTGCTACTGCTGGAATTGCGTACGGTTCTACAATTCTTGCTGGTTCTGTAACATATGTCGTGGCTTCTATTCTATTACCAAAATTCTTAGAAGTTGGTTCAATCAACTTCAATGCAACAGATCCAGGAGAAGCTTTAGTAGGATCATTATTTACAATTGAAATGCCACCGGTATTTGGTGTAATGACAGCTTTATTAATTGCATTTATTTTGGGTCTTGGTATGGCTGCAATTAAGGGAGATACTCTTAAAAAGGTTGTTAATGACTTCTCACAAATTGTAGAAAAAGTAATATCCGTTGCTATTATTCCATTATTACCATTCCACATAGCGGGAATCTTTGCTAATATGACTTATACAGGTCAAGTATTTACTATTCTTTCAGTATTTGCAAGAGTATTCATTATGGTATTGGCTCTTCATTGGGCTACATTAATAGGCCAATTTTCTATAGCTGGCGGATTAACTGGTGGGAACCCATTTATAATGTTAAAAAAATTGATTCCAGCGTATTTTACAGCAATAGGAACTCAATCATCTGCAGCAACTATTCCTGTAACTCTTGAACAAACTTATAAAGTTGGGGTTAAAAAGGATATCGCTGATTTCGTTGTTCCATTATGTGCGACAATACATCTTTCAGGTTCTACTATTACATTACTTTCTTGTGCAATGGCTATTATGATGCTAAATGGTCAAGCAGTAGCATTTTCTACTATATTACCATTTATATTAATGCTTGGTGTAACTATGGTTGCTGCACCTGGTGTTCCAGGTGGAGCTGTAATGGCAGCTTTAGGTATTATAGAGTCAATGCTAGGTTTCTCACAACCAATGCTTTCATTGATGATAGCTCTTTATATCGCTCAAGATAGCTTCGGTACTGCTTGTAACGTAACAGGTGATGCTGCAATCGCAGTAGTTGTAAACAAAATCAATGGAAATAAATTAGAGGCAATAGAATAATAATTATTTTAAATCATTAAAAAACTTTATAAGATTAATTTTAAGAAACCATGATATAATATAATTAATATACTTTATCATGGTTTCTACATGATAATATCTTTAAATATTTTAGGAGGAATACAAATGACAAATCATATGGCAGATACACTGGATTTCAATAAAGCCAGGGAAACTATAAAAAACATTGCAGCAGAAACTAAATTAATTTATAGTCCAGTATTTAGCAAGGAATCTGACAATGACATATATATTAAGCCTGAAAATCTTCAAGTTACAGGATCCTTTAAAGTACGTGGTGCTTATAACAAAATATCTAAATTGACCGATGAAGAAAAAGCTAAAGGAATCATTACTTCTTCTGCTGGTAATCATGCACAAGGTTGCGCTTTATCAGCTCAAAAATTAGGTATTAAAGCTACTATAGTCATGCCTAAAACTACACCTTTACTAAAGGTTAATGCCACTAAAAGCTATGGCGCTGATGTTGTTTTGGCTGGTAATGTATATGATGATGCTTATGCCGAGGCTGTAAGATTACAAAATGAACACGGGTATACTTTCGTTCATGCTTTTGATGACTTAGATGTTGTTGAAGGTCAAGGAACTATTGGCCTTGAAATCTTAGATGAACTAGCAGATGCTGATTATATAATAGTGCCTGTAGGTGGCGGTGGATTAATAAGTGGTGTTGCTGTTGCTGCTAAAAGGATAAATCCTAATATCAAAATAATTGGTGCTGAACCTGCTGGTGCTGCATCAATGATAAAAGCCTTAGAATTAAATAAAGTTACTCCATTAGATAAGGTAGTTACAATAGCCGATGGATGTGCAGTTGGTAAAGCTGGTACAAACACTTATGAAATCGTAAAAGATTATGTAGACGAAGTAATAACTATAACCGATGAAGAGTTAATGGATGCATTTTTAATTCTATTAGAAAATCATAAATTAATCTCTGAAAACTCAGGATTGTTAAGTCTAGCTGCAAGTAAAAAACTTGACTGTAAAGGTAAAAAAATTGCTTGTATCATAAGTGGTGGTAACATTGACGTGTTATCAATCAATACACTAATTAATCACGGTCTTGTATCCCGTGGACGTAGATTTAGTTTCACTTTAAATCTTAAAGACAGACCAGGTGAATTAACTAAAATAACTCAAATCTTATCTGAGCAAAATGCTAATATAGTAGAACTTTCCCATGATAGATACAAAGGAGATAATAAGTTTGCAGATGTTGAAGTTGAAGTATCTGTTATTACTGAAAGTCATGAGCATATAGAAAGAGTAACAAAAGCCTTTAATGACAATGGATATGAAATCAATAGAATACTTTAATATAGATGTTTTTAGAATAGGAGAATTAAATGGACTCTTTAAAAGAATTATTTAAAATTGGTAATGGCCCTTCTAGCTCCCATACTATGGGACCTGAAAGAGCTGCAAAACGATTTAAGGAAGAAAATCCAAGTGCTGCTAGTTTTAAAGCTGAGCTTTATGGCTCCCTAGCTTTAACTGGTAAAGGCCATCTTACAGATTGGATTATTGAAGAAACTTTAAAACCACAACCTACTGAGATCATTTGGAAACCAGAAGTTGTTCATGAATACCACACCAATGGTATGAAGCTATTTGCCTATGACAAGGATGGAAGTCTTCTAAATGATTGGTTAGTCTTCTCTGTTGGTGGAGGAACTATCATGGAAGAAGGACAGCAAAGAAAAGGCGGCTCACAGGTTTATGATCTTAATACTATGGAAGATATAATGAAGTGGTGTAAGGATAATAATAAAGAACTTTGGGAATATGTAGTTGCCATGGAAGGTGAAGAAATCTGGGATTTCCTAGAGGAAATATGGGATGCAATGTCAGACTCTGTAAAATCCGGTCTTTCTAAGTCTGATGTTCTTCCTGGAGTCTTAAAATATCCTCGAAGAGCTCAAACAATTTATAGAAAAGCTACTAAACAAAATTCACCTGATGCATTTAGAGGAAAGATATTTGCTTATACTTTGGCTGTCTCTGAAGAAAATGGTGGCGGTGGTAGAGTAGTCACTTCTCCAACTTGCGGTGCTTCTGGTGTAGTTCCGGGACTGCTATATGCATTAAAAGAGGAATATGATTTACCTAAAGAAGAAGTTCTTAAAGGATTAGCTATTGCAGGTCTGATTGGGAACTTAATTAAAGAAAATGCAACTATTTCTGGTGCAGAAGGCGGTTGCCAAGCTGAGATTGGTGCAGCATGTGCTATGGCAGCTGGTATGACAGCATTTTTATTAGGTGGTTTTATAGAGCAAATTGAATATGCTGCTGAGATGGCTTTAGAACATCATTTGGGTCTTACTTGTGACCCAATCGGTGGATATGTACAAGTTCCTTGCATAGAAAGAAACGCCAAAGCTGCTGTAAGAGCCTTGGATTCAGTTATATATTCACTTTATACTGATGGAAAACATCTAGTAACATTTGATCAAGTTGTGGAAACAATGAAGAGGACAGGCCATGATTTGAGATATGAGTATAAAGAGACTTCATTGGGCGGACTAGCCGATTTAAAATTTGAATAAAAAATAGAAAAGGGCGATCATTTTCGATCGCCCATTTTTTATACCATTGTTTCTGGTTTTATTATATTATCAAACTCTTCTTCTGTTAAATATCCTAACTCTACTGCTGCCTCTTTTAAGGATGAATCTTTACTGTGAGCAGTTTTTGCTACTGTTGCAGCTTTTTCATAACCTATATGCGGATTTAATGCTGTTACTAACATTAAAGACTTATCTAGATTTTCTTTCATCTTTTCCTTATTTGCCACTATACCTGATGCGCAGTGTTCATCAAAAGATACAATAGCATCACTTAACAATCTCACAGACTGCAGGAAGTTATATATCATCATAGGCATAAATACATTTAGCTGGAAGTTCCCTTGGGACGCACCTAGATTTATGGCTACATCATTTGCCATTACTTGTACTGTAACCATAGTCAATGCCTCTGATTGTGTAGGGTTTACTTTACCAGGCATTATTGAGCTACCTGGCTCATTTTCAGGAATGGAGATCTCCCCTATTCCACATCTCGGTCCGCTGGCTAACCATCTTATATCATTGGCAATCTTCATCAAATCTGCAGCCAGTGACTTTAAAGCCCCATGTGCATAGGATAAATCACTTTTACTCGTTAAGGAATAGAACTTGTTGTTTGCTGTTACAAATCTAGTGTTTGTAAGAGATGATATCTCCTCTGCAACAATCCTACCAAAGTCCTTGTGAGCATTTAGTCCAGTACCTACTGCAGTTCCTCCTAGTGCTAACTCTCTCATTTCTTCTAAGGATTCTTCAACCCTTTTTTCTGCTTTTATAAGCATCTCTGTCCATCCACTTATTTCTTGTGAAAAGGATACAGGTACTGCGTCTTGTAGATGGGTTCTACCGGTTTTTATAGTACCTTCATTCTCTTTTTCTAATCTTTCAAGTGTTGCCCTGAACTGTTTTATAGCTGGCAATAATTTCTCTTCTATTTCCATTACTGCTGATATACTCATGGCAGTTGGAAAAGTATCATTGGAACTTTGAGACATATTTACATGGTCATTTGGATGTATTAGTTTTTCATCTAATATTGTATTTGACCTATTGGCAACTACTTCATTTACATTCATATTACTTTGGGTACCGCTACCTGTTTGCCATACCACTAGTGGAAAATTATCATCTAAATTCCCTTCATATATCTCATCACAAACTTTTGATATAATGTCCATTCGTTTTTCATCTAGCTTACCAAGCTTATAATTAGTAATAGCTGCAGCTTTTTTTAAGATACTAAAGGCTCTAATAATTTCAATAGGCATCTTCTCTATACCAATTTTAAAGTTCTCAGAACTTCTTTGGGTTTGGGCACCCCAATATTTATCCGCTGGTACCTTAACTTCTCCCATTGTATCATGTTCTATTCTGTAATCCACCAAAATCCCTCCTAATATATTCTTATCTTGGATATACCCAAGAAAGCGTGAAATTACACAGGGATCATTCCCTAGCTGGATCTAAGTCCTAAGTTGGAGATGGATTCTAAAAATATTTCTCTTTTGTCATTCTGAGCCTTGGCGAAGAATCTTACTGCCCAAAGATCCTTCGCTATCGCTCAGGATGACAAATTTGGATATTTCAATGGTCTCAACCCATTCCATACAAAAAAGCTAAATCAGGACCCGTCCCCGATTTAGCTTTTTTCACTAAACACATCTTTTCTTCTAAAAGACATATATGAAAATAAAAATCTAAAGAATAAATCCAAGGCCATACTTAGCCATATCCATAGTATACCTACATTGGAATAATTGGATAATAATATTATTAATGGAATTCTGATACACCATATACCAATCCCTGTGTTGACCATTGGTGCATTAGGATATCCAGAGCCCCTTAAGGCACCATTATATAATCCACCTAAATTTTGAGGCAATTGGGAGAATCCCATGACGATTAAGTATACAGCACCAATACTGATTACTTGAGGATCATCGGTTAAGGCTCTCATAATCAACTTAGGAAATAAGGCTAATGCCCCTCCTGCAATGGTGGTAATGATAATAGTGAATTTCAATATTTCATTTAAGTATAGCTTTCCTAGTTTCTTATCATCAGAGCCAAGACTTTGTCCTATAAAAGCCGTTGTAGCAATGGCTAATCCAGCAGCAGGCATATACGACACAGATTCCGCTTGTAGACCTAATTGATATGCTGCATAGGCTGTTTCACCATAATTAAGAATCGCTCTTGTAACAAATATGGTAGATACCTGATAAAATCCCATTTCAAGAGAAGTAGGAATTCCATATTTCATTAAGGAGATGATTTCCTCTTTTCTAAATCTCATCTTTTCCTTTTCAGTTCCTTCTTTTAACTTTTGATTGGTCTTGAATAAAAAGAAAATGCTTAGAGCTGCAGCTAAAATATGGGCTATATTATAAGCATAACCCGCACCTCTTAATCCTAATTCAGCAAAACCCAAATTTCCAAAGATCAATAGATAAGAAAAAATAATATTAACTACATTCAAAACACTGATAATAATCATCGGGGTCTTTGCATTCCCCATACCTTGCAATACCCCTGCTGTAAATAAAATAATGGTTGCTAAAGGCAAACTCCAAGATATGATTTTTAGATACATACTAGCACTTTCTAACAATTCTGGACTGGAGTTAAATATACTTAATAATTCACTCGATTTCCAATATAAGAGCTGTTGAAATAATACAGATAATAATAAAACCACTACAATTCCCTGCTCTGTTACAGAGGAAATTTTTCGATTATCCTGGGCACCATAATTTCTAGCAACAAATGCGGATGCCCCTACACCTAAACCTCTAAATAAAGACCAAGCAATTCTAAATAGAATATTACTAAGTCCTATAGCCCCTATAGCCAAGGCATTAATTCTACCAACAAATGCCATAGATACAACTCCTGCAGCCATTTGCAAAATATTTTCAAAGGTAATAGGTACAATCATTGAAAGAACATTGGATCTTATTGTTTTTGGGTCGTATCGATTTCCCATGACTCATCCCCTTTTATATGTAAGATATAATAACGAATTTAATACATAGCAATTATATTTTATACTGTTGTTAAGCTTAAATCAATTATAATTATGGCTAAAAAATAGAAGTTCAAGGCTTTCCTTAAACTTCTATTTTTATTTAATATTTTATTATCTTGCTATATTTTCATCATTGTGAAGCACTATATTAGGTACATTTAATACTTTTTTGGTGGAGTGAATATCTTCAATAGATATTTCCATGTAAATCAAATTATATTATATTCAACATGATAAGATTCCAAGAAATCATCCTTGGAATCTTATTTTCTGTTCATTTTTTATGAATTTTAATTTAGCAATATCATATGTGTTTTGGGCAGTAATTTTCCTGTTTAATCTTAAATCCTCTCTTAACTCTTGAACCTCATCATATAACGTTTGTATTTCTTGTTTCAACTCTTTTCTTACTGATTCTAAATCATC
>JAAYGX010000166.1 GCA_012735585.1 Tissierella sp. | reverse complement strand
TGAAGGTTTTAGGAGGATATTTATGAAAAAAAGTTTGTTTAGTATATTTTTATTAATAATAATATTATTAAGTTCAACAAATGTATTTGCAGATATCGTTGTTGGTGATGTTATCGTTTCATTAGGTGATAACTTAACAGAAAGTGAGAAACAGGCAATATTAGAAGAGTTTAATCCGCCGGAAAATGCAGTGATGATTGTTACCACTAATGCAGAAGAGCATCAGTATTTAGGGGATTTTGTCCCAGCTGGTAAAATAGGAAATAATGCCATTTCATCTGTTATGATCACTTATACAGAGAAAGGCAGTGGTCTTAATGTATATACTAGTGATAAGATTACATATATTACAGATGCCAACTTTATAAATGCTTTAATTACCGCTGGAGTTGAAGATGCGGATATTATGGTTACAGCACCTAAAAATGCATCTGGGACAGCAGCTCTCACTGGAATAATGAAAGCCTATGAAGTATCTACTGGAGAAGCTATTGATGAGGATATAAAAAAGATTGCTAACGAAGAGATGATACGTACTGCTGAAATAGGTGAACAAATCGGTAATGAAAAAGCTGCAGAATTAATAAATAGAATAAAACAAGAAATCGCTGAAAAGAATCCACAGACAAAAGAGGAAGTAAGAGAGATCATCATAAACATTATCAATAATTTTAATATCAGTTTAACAGATGCACAAGTAGAACAATTAGTTGCTTTGTTTGATAAGATGAAAAGTTTAGATATAGATTGGAAAAAAGTATCTAACCAGCTTAAAGACATAGCAGGCAAAGCCTCGGATTATTTGTCTTCTGAAGAGGGGCAAGGATTTTTACAAAGTTTAAAATCATTTTTAAACGCATTAATAGATTGGATAGCTTCTTTATTTAAATAACTAGGAAGTGACTTAAACTCAAGATAGAAAAACAAACAAAATCGGCAAGGATAAAGTGAATCCTTGCCGATTTTATTATTATGGTAATAATAATGGTACCTAATTTAATTAATATTTGATGAATTTTGTTCCAGGTACATTACAGATTGAACATTTTTCAGGAACAAATTTTTCTATGTTACCACATATTGGACATAAGTAATAGAATATTTCTTCTTTGTCATCTAGATTATCTAATGCTTCTTTGTATAATTTAGCATGTACTTTTTCAGCTTCCATTGCATATGTGAATGATTGAATAGCAGCCTTATCTTTCTCTGGGTCAGCTTCCTTTAAGAAAGCTGGATACATACTTTCAAACTCATAAGTTTCGCCATCAACTGCATCCTGTAAATTGTCAGCAGTTGTACCTACTTTTCCAGCAACTTCTAAATGTCTTTGGGCATGAATTTCTTCAGCAACAGCTGCAGCTTTAAATAATTTAGAAGCATTTATGAACCCATCTTTTTCAGCTTTTTTAGCATAGATTGAATATTTTCTAGTTGCTTGAGACTCACCTGCAAATCCCTCTAATAAGTTATCAATTGTCTTGTTTTCCATTATAAATCTCCTCCATATAATTAATTTTATTTTTTAACATTATTGTTGTATACAATCTGGACAAATTCCTTTGAAATAGATATCCCTGTTATTTATTTTGAAATCATCTAAATCTTTTGATTGAAAACTACTTAGATTTATTTCAAAATCATAAATTTTACCACAGGATTCACATTTAAAATGTCCATGATTATCAGTTACAATGTCATAGCGAGTTTCATTATCTTCTATAGTAAGTACTTTTACTAAGCCTGCATCAACCAGGGCATTTAAAGAATTATAGACAGTAGTCTTTGAAAGAGTAGGTAGCTCCTTGTGAAGCTGGATATAGATTTGATCCACAGTAGGATGAATTCTATTGTCATTTAGAAACTCCAAAACTTTAAGTCTATGATGTGAAAGACGAATATTCTTGTTTTTTAGTTCCTTTGTTATTTCCTCTAAATTCAATTTCATAAGTTCACATCCTTTCATAAACTATACAAAGATGAAACTGATTGCTAACTTGTAATGATTACAAACTTATTATAATATCAATATCAAAAAATGTCAAGGGTATTTCTTAAATATTTTTCTGATTAAATAAAAGGACTTATAGCAAAACTTGAACTAGGCCCTATAAATTCACTATATAGTCTGATATAATGATGTAAAATTTATTAATAAAGGAGTCAAACAATGGAACAAAAAAATCTCTTAGAGGAGATCATAATAGATAATAAGTTAATACACGGAGTTTTCAGTAACTTAAGAAAAAAGACCGAGGATGGTTTTAGCAAAGTTGATGTTAAACCTGTTTTAATAAAAGAAGAACTTAAGTATCAATTTTCATTTTATTATGCAAATAAAGTAATCCATAAGAATTTAAATCCTGGAGAGTCTATAAATGAAATAGAAGAGCTGTTAAATAGTATATTCAAACAGGCAATGATATTTACAATAGAAGCAGATTATCAGATTCTAATAAGTAAGAAAGGTAAAGTGAATATACTAAAGAAAAAACCCACTAAAAAATCCATAGATGTATCACACAATCGGAAAAAGAGATATATTCTTGAGGATGGTGATCCAGTAGACTTTCTTATTCGACTGGGTGTTATGAATGAAGAAGGCAAGGTATCTAAAAAAAGATATGATAAATTTAAGCAGATCAATAGATTTTTAGAGATGGTAGAAGATGTAATTCCTAAACTTAATAAGGATGAAAAATTAAATATCATAGACTTTGGATGTGGCAAAAGCTATTTAACATTTGCTTTGTATCACTATTTAGTGGAGAAATTAGGAATTGATGTGAACATTATAGGGCTGGATCTAAAGATGGATGTAATTAATTTCTGTAACCAGGTTGCAAGGGATTTGGATTATAAAGGACTTAGATTTATCCATGGAGATATAAAGGACTATGATAATTTTTCAGATGTAGATATGGTGATTACATTACATGCCTGCGACAATGCTACAGATGCAGCATTAGTTAAAGCTATTAATTGGAATGCAAAGGCAATATTATCAGTACCATGTTGTCAGCATGAATTTTACAATAAGATTGATTCAGAAGTGTTAGAGCCTATGCTAAAACATGGAATAATTAAGGAAAAATTAAGTTCACTGGTAACAGATAGTCTTAGGGGAAATGTACTAGAGATCATGGGTTATCAAGTACAGTTATTAGAATTCATAGATATGGAACATACGCCAAAGAACATTTTAATAAGAGCGATTCAATCCAAATCAGTTGATAAAAGAAAAGCATTAGATTCCTATATTAAATTTAAGGAGTTCTGGAGATTAGAAAATATTTATATTGAAAATCAGTTAAAAGAGTTTTTAACTTATAAAAAATAAAGATTGGAAGGATAAAGATAAATATTGGCAAATAGTTTTTGTGAGAAATTTGCCGAAAAACCTTAAATATATAGATATACATGTTATAATGGAATAGAAAATGTTCTGGGGGTGTTTTTTTGAATCTTACTTTTAGTAGAAAACCAAGGGAAAGTTTTTTAAGAAATCTCATTGAGTGGATAATTACATTTTTAGTTGCATTATTGATAGCTCTATTTATTATTTCAAATATAATAACACTAACCCAAGTGAAAGAACGATCTATGGAGCCTACATTTGTAGAAAATGATAGAGTAATTGTATATAAATTGGGACTTATATTCAATGAACCTAAAAAGGGAGATATAGTTATTCTAAATAGGGCCATTGATGAAAAAGGTATAATCAAAAATATGATTAATGAGGGTAAAGATATTTACAGTAATATTACATCTAGATTTACCGGTGAAATCAAGAAAAATAATTTAATAAAAAGAGTTATAGGTGTTGAGGGAGATATTATCAATATTGAGGACGGTAATCTTTACATAAATAATAAACTTCAGGAAGAAGAATATATCAAAGGTTCAACACCAGCTAAATCCAGTATTGATTATCCACTGGAAGTGGCAGAGGGCAAGGTGTTTGTATTAGGAGATAATAGGGAACACAGCTTGGACGGTAGAGACTTTGGGTTAATAGACACTGAACAAGTTAAAGGAAAGGTAATTTTTAGAGTATTACCATTAAGTGGATTTGGTAGGCTTAAGTAAGAAGCAATGATTGAATCATTGCTTCTTTTTTCTTTCCTGAATCAATAAACTTAGCCTTTCCTCAGCTGCCATAAGCTCGTATATAGCAAGATCAACAGAGTTTTCATCAGCTTCATCAAATCTGGTTCTGGCATTTCTTACCTCTTCTATGGTTAATTTTTCAATTTCATCAAATGCTGGTGGGTCATCATATTTATTTTTCATGAATTTATTGTAGAATTTAGTCTTTATTTTAGTGATGAGTAAAAGGCCCATAACACATCCCCCATTTTAAAAGATATCTAAATATTATTAGTATATTATAGTTTTGATTCCTAATAATAATGCCTTTATTTAAGATTTATGATAGAATTATTAATATAAGACATATTATCTTCAAATGGAGGGGATCAGATGTATAGTTTTGCAAATGATTATAGTGAAGGTGCACATCCAAAAGTTTTGGACTTGATGATTAAATCAAATCTTGAACAAAACATAGGATATGGAAATGACATTCATAGTGATAGGGCAAAGGAATATATAAAAAGTTTAATTGAAAATAAAGAAGCAGCTATACACTTTATACCAGGAGGAACTCATACCAATCTTTTAGCAATTTCATCTTTTCTGAGACCACATCAAGCAGTAATTGCTGCAGATACTGGTCATATAGAAAGTAATGAAACTGGTGCCATTGAAGCTACGGGGCATAAGATAATAAGCGTACCAGGCAAAGATGGTAAACTAACTCCGGAAAGTATAAATTATGGTCTAGAATTATATTCTAAAGAGTATAGGCCACAACCAAAGATGGTGTATATATCCAATTCAACGGAATTAGGGACTATTTATACAAAAGAAGAACTAACAGCTATTAGTGAATTATGTAAGGAAAAAGAACTGATATTGTTTTTAGATGGTGCTAGATTAGGTGCTGCTTTAGCTAGTAAAAACAATGATTTAGACTTTAAAGATATAGCTAATTTAACAGATGTATTCTATATAGGTGGAACAAAAAATGGTGCCTTACTTGGTGAAGCATTGGTTATAATTAAGGATGATTTAAAAGAAGATTTCAGATATTTATTAAAACAAAAAGGCGCTATGCTTGCAAAGGGATTTTTACTTGGGATACAATTTGAAGCTTTATTCAAAGAAAATTTATTCCTTGAATTAGCAATTGATGCAAATGAAAAGGCAGAGCAAATAGCAGAGAGTCTTAAAAAACATGGGTACTCTTTCTTAACAGAGTCTTGTTCCAACCAAGTATTCCCAATACTACCTAATGAAATAATAGAAAAACTTGCTAAAGAATTTAGCTTTAATATAATGGAAGAAGTTGATGACAAACATTCAGTAATTAGATTTGTAACATCTTGGGCAACAACCCAAGAAAGTGTTGATGCATTGGCCAATTTCTTTGAGATAAATTCTTAATATAGATAAAGGGGATTAAAATGAATATTGCTTTTTTCTTAACACCGAAAAGTGAAATTATATATGCGACGACAGATGCCACAATGAGACAAGTATTAGAAAAGATGGAGTATCATACTTATTCTGCCATACCTCTCATACATAAAAGTGGTAAGTATGTTGGCGCTATTACAGAAGGAGATTTACTATGGAAACTAAAAAATACTCCCAGTCTTAGTATTGAAGGGACATCTAAGGTTTCTATAAAAGATGTTAAAAGACATACAACAAGTGACACAGTTTCAATAAACTCGAACATAATGGACTTAGTCACATTAGTCAAAACTCAAAACTTTGTTCCTGTAGTAGATGATGATGGAACTTTTATTGGAATAATTAAACGAAGTGATGTAATTAATTATTGTGCAGGAGTATTGCTTAAAAATGGTGAATAACCAAAAGGAAAATTTATAGATTAGTGAACAGGACTGGTAATAGAATAAACAATGACTAGAACCAGTCTTTTTTATAACCCAGAAAGCAAACGAATGTAAGAGTATATTCTGAAAGAGGGGATAAAATGGTTACTGTAAAAGAAGTATTGTCAATTCCAGCCTTAAGAAGATTATCTGTTATAGGTGGAGAGGAAGGGTTAAGTAAAAGAGTTTCTTATGTTACAGTTATGGAAGTACCAGACATTGTAAGATGGTTAAAGGGTAATGATTTTGTAATAACAAGTCTTTATGCATTTAAAGATGATCTTGAAGAACAATTAAACTTAATAGACAAATTAGCAGATAACCATTGTTCCTGTTTAGCAGTAAAAACTGGACAATATATTAAAGAATTGGACAAGTCTATAATTGATAGGGCTAATCAAAGGGGACTTGTATTAGTTAAAATACCTAGTGAGATTACTTATATTGAAATAATTGTAAATGCAATGGATAAAATTTTGAAGAATAGAGATATAGATTATATTATAGAAAAATACATGAAAGATATAATCTACAATAATATTGATAATGAAGAGATATTATTTGAAAGAGGTAATCTACTTGGTTTTAATATTAGAAATAGTAGTACATTAGCTATAACCCTTAATAGTACGATTAAAGAACTGGATAATGACAAGATAAACACTTTAAGGAAAGTTACAAAATCAATAGCAAAAGAAAGTGATTCTCTTTTGAAATTTACATATAATCCCGTAGTTACTGTAGGGGGCAAGTCATCAGTATTGTTTTTTTCTGATGAAGCAAGCAATATAGAAAATAATATGCCCCAAATAATAAAACTAATAAATAAGAATATCACTAAATATTCGCTAAAAGATATTCTTGTGGGAGTAGGACCTATAGGAAGTGGACTAGAAGGATTAAAAGATTCTTATTTTAAGTCTATGGAAGTAATAAAAATTGGTCCATTAGTAAATGAAAAAGTAGGTATTTATTATTATAAGGATATGGATATCTATATTACCTTGGAGAAATATTTAAGAGATTGTGGTAGTGAGGTTTTTGAAGGAGTTTTTAATCATTTAGATAAAGATTTTCTACTAACACTAGATTCCTTTTACGGAAATAATATGGATGTAAACTTAACAGCAGATGATCTTTTTATTCATAAAAATACTGTTAGGTATAGATTAAAAAAGATAAAAGAAATAACTGGCTATGATACTTCAATATTTGAAGATAATTTTAAATTGTATTTGTTTTTAATATATACAAAAATCAGTAAGAACTCTAGATAATTGATGTGACCCCAATAAGTTAGACTTTGTAGCGTGGTAGTTTTAGACTGCTACGCTATTTTTATGCAGCCGAAAGGCTAAGTCTGTATTCTACAGGACTCATCCATCCAAGCTTCTCTTTAATCCTTTTCTCGTTGTAATACTTAATATATTTTTCTATCGCATTTTTGAGTTCTTCATAACTGTAGTAAACCATACCATAATACATCTCTTGTTTCATAATTCCAAAGAAATTTTCCATGGGAGAATTATCAATACAGTTTCCTTTACGAGACATACTCTGAAATATTCTGTTTGATTCAAGTACACGACTATATGCTTTCATCTGATATGCCCAACCTCTATCGGAATGGAACGTTCTCCTATATTTACAATCTGAGGTAATCTCTATTGCCTCATTTAAGGCTTGTATTATATTTTGGCCTGATGGTCTTGAAGAAATGCTATGACTTAGAATTTCTCTATTACATAAATCCATAAATGGATCCAAATAGAGTTTCTTGATAAGCATTCTTCCTTTTTGATCCACCTCATAATATTTGAATTCTGACGTATCAGTTGTAATCTTCTGGTGAGGAATATTTGTATCAAAACGTCTATTAATTCTGTTAGCTGAAATTTTACCAATATTCCCTTTGTATGAGTTGTACTTACGGCTTTTGCGAGTGAAAGAAGTCACCTGAAGATTAAGCTTTTGCACAATGCGCTGAACCTTCTTCTTGTTGATTATCAGTCCTTGTTTTCTTAGCTCGCCATAAATCCGGCGATAGCCAAAATCCTTATGCTCTTTACGGATATCTAAAACTTTCTGTTCTATTTCCTGATTTGGATTCTCCCTTTCAAAACGCTTTTGCCAATACATATATGTTGATTTTGGAAAACCTATAACTGCGAGAACATCTTTTAATTTGAAGGATCCTCGGAGGCTGTGGATGATTCTCGCTTTTTGTTCTGAAGTATTCCCTCTAGACGCAGCCTCCTCAGTTCTTTTAAATATGCATTCTCGATTCGTAGTTTAAGATTTTCATCTTCAAGTTGTTTAAGATATTCCGTTTCTGCATTTGTTTTTTTACTCTTATCAACAATAGTATCTTTTGGTTTATCCACTTTTGGTCGGCGTCCTTTCTGTTTAGGTATCAAGGCATCAGGTCCAGCAATACGATAATCATTAACCCATTTGCTTATTAATGGTGGATTACTAATTCCAACCGAAAGTGCCAAATCCTGATAAGAAACTTCTGTAGTTAGATACAACTCTACCACATGGAGCTTAAATTCAAAAGAGTAAGTTTGGTTTTTTTGTTTTCTCATTAATCCATCAGAACCAAATTTATTGTACGCAGAAACCCATTTTCGTAAATTTATGGTAGAAGGGATATTATACTTTTCAGATAGAAAAGCAAATCCACCCTCTCCAACTAAATATTCTTGTACAACTTTCATCTTAAATTCATAACTATATTTTGCCATGTAAAAACCGACCTCCCATCAATTAGATTTTTGGTCTAACTTTTGGGGGTCGGGTCAAAATCTTGAGTTCTTTTCTTTATTTATGGGATTGAATAGACAGAAATACAAAATATAAGCTTTATATTTGTACTTCTGAACATACTAAATCTTTATTCCCAATGGTAGTATTAATTATAGTGAAAATGTTTTCATGAAATTTAAGAAAGGAAAAGAGGTGTTTAAATGAATCTAAAAGAATCCTTATTATACCTGGAGCACCTTATGGAAAGGTTTTATCCAATAGGAGATGATGGTAAAGGCGGAGTCACTAGATTAGCATATACAAAATCAGAAGACAAGATGCATGAAGAATTTACCAGTATTGGGATTGAGGAAGGATACCATGTTGAAGTTGATGAGGTTGGAAATACATTTTTGTCTATTGGTGAACATGAAGAATATTATTTAGTAGGCTCACATCTGGATTCTGTAATTAGTGGAGGCAGATTTGATGGAGTTTTGGGAGTAGCGGTGGGATTGTTGTTGCTTAAAAGAATTAAAGAAGAGAATCTAAATATACCATTAAAGGTAGTTGCCCTTAGATGCGAAGAATCAAGTAATTTCATGAAGGCAACTTTGGGAAGTAGTCTTATTACAGGGGAATATAATCCAGATGACTTTATAAATCTTAGATCAAGAGAAGGAAAATCCTTAGGAGAGATATTTAAGGAAAGAGGGTATAATCGATCACCAGAAATTATTCAAGGGGTAAAAGCATATTTAGAACTCCATATCGAACAAGGAAGAATACTTGAAGGTGAAGGCTTACCAATTGGAATTGTATCAGCCATTGCAGGAAATACAAGATTTAAAGTTAATATTAGAGGCTTAGCTGAGCATTCTGGAGCTACACCTATGGATATTAGACAAGATGCTTTATGTGGAGCATCAGAGATAATATTAGGAATTGAGAAAATTGGACAGGGGGATTACACCTCAACGGCTGTAACTACAGTAGGAGTAATAGAAAACCATCCTAATTCATTAAATGTAATTCCTGGAGAAGTTGAGTTTTCTGTAGACTTTAGAGATGGCGATAATGAGAATATTGAAAGAATAAGACTTGATATTTATGAAATGATAAAGGACGTTTGTGATAGAAGAAATCTATCATATGAAATAGTGTTTTTATCTTCCTCATCAGCAGTTCAGCTGGATGATAAGCTTACACTAGAGCTTGCAAACATTGCTACAGAACTAAATATTAAACACAAAATAATGCCAAGTGGAGCAGGCCATGATGCTATGAAGTTTGCCAAAATTACCAATACTGGAATGATATTTGTTCCTTGCAAAGGAGGAATAAGTCACAATTCAATGGAAGAAGCGAACCTACAGGATGCTGTGATTGGCACAAATATAATGATTAATTACTTGAAAGGAGGAAGACCATGATAATTAAAAATGGTAGAGTTATAAATCCAAGTACAAATCAAGATGAATTAGTAGATATATTAATTGAAGATGGCAAGATAAAAGCTCTAGGCGACTTTAGCCATATGGAGGATAATCAAACCATAGACGCTAAGGGGTGTATAGTAGCTCCAGGATTAGTAGATATACACGTTCACTTTAGAGAACCTGGTTTCACCCATAAGGAAGATATATTGACGGGTTCAGAATCGGCGGCAGCTGGTGGCTTTACTACAGTTGTTGCTATGGCAAATACCAATCCCATAATTGACAATGAAGAAACACTAAAACTGGTATTGGATAAAATGAAGGAATCCAAGATTAATGTTCATACAGTGGCTGCTTTAACCAAAGGTTTTAAAGGACAAGAACTAGTTGACATGGAAAGTCTTCATAAATTAGGAGCTATAGGTTTTACAGATGATGGTATACCAATTAACAATGGAAAATTAATTCTTGAGGCTATGTTAAAAGCCAAGGAATTAAATGTTCCACTAAGTTTTCACGAAGAAGATCCTAGTTTTATAGGTATTGCTGGAATAAATGAAGGTAAAGTATCTAAAAAGCTAGGGATTAAAGGAGCAACTAGTGTATCAGAAGATGTTATGGTAGCCAGAGACTCAATGTTAGCTCTATCTACTGGAGCTACTATTGATATACAACATATTAGCTCTGGAAATGCTGTAGATATGGTTAGATTTATTAAAGGTTTAGGGGCCAATGTATTTGCAGAAGTTACTCCACATCACTTCTCAATAACAGAAGAGGCTGTACTTGAACATGGCGCATTGGCAAAAATGAATCCGCCCCTTAGAACTGAAAAGGATAGAGCTAGGATTATTCAAGGCTTAAAAGATAACACCATCGAAATTATCGCCACCGATCATGCGCCTCATAGTGCTGAAGAAAAGACTGGTGAGTTGGCAAAGACACCTAGTGGAATTATAGGATTAGAAACAGCTTTATCTCTGGGAATAACAAATCAAGTAAAGGTGGGTCATTTATCATTGATGGAATTATTACGAAAGATGACAATAAATCCAGCGAAATTATATAATTTAGACTGCGGAACTTTAAATGTTGGATCCAATGCTGATATTGTTATATTCAATGAAGATGAATCTTATCTTGTTGAGGAATTTAAATCAAAATCTTCAAACTCTCCATTTATAGGGCAAACCTTGTATGGAAAGATAAAATATACAATTTGTAAGGGGAAAATAGTTTATAAAAATTAGAATAGGTGGTGTATATAAATGAATCATAAATTAATAGTGAGTATTTTTATCATTTTATTGTTATTAGCAATGATACCGTTTTCATTTACCGCAACTCCTGAACCATACTTATTCGGATGGTTACCATTTCCACTAATGTTTTGGTGGGTACTAATGATAGTTAATTTATTCTTTGTACTTTGGGTAGCCAATACATTTACTAAGAATGCTGAGAAAAATGCTAAGGAGGATAAACAATAATGAATACAAATGTTTTAAGCTTACTTATTGTATTAGCTTATTTAGGTATGATGCTTGGTATAACTGTATTAAATAGTAGAAAATCTAAAACCGATGATGCGGCAGGTTTTTTCTTAGCCAATAGAGGAGTTAGCTCTGTACTATTACCTCTTACAATGATTGCGGCAATGCAAAGTACCTTTGCATTCTTAGGTGGACCAGGAATGTACTATACCCATGGTATATCCTACATAGTCTTGGTGCTTAGTCAAGTTTGGGTAGCAATGATGGTTATATACTTTGGTAACAAAATTAGATTATTAGCCAATAAACATAATTACATGTCCATAGGGGATTACTTTAAAGATAGATATAGTTCAGATTATATAAAAGTATTAGCATCAATTATTTCAGTGCTTATGACCATGGTATTTCTAGCTATGCAATATGTAGGTAATGCTAGAGCACTACAAGTTATCACTGGAGATTTAGTTTCCTATGAAATGGCAATTGTATTTATGGTAGTGTTTTCAATACTATATGTACTTATTGGTGGTGCAGGGGGAGTTGTACTACTAGATGCAATCCAAGCAGTGGTATTGATGGTAGGTATAGTTATAGCAGCATATATAGCAATTGGACCTTCAGGAGGTATTGTACAACTATTTAAAACAGCAATAGCTGAGACTCCAGATTTGCTCTCTCGGCCAGGAGCTCAAGGGATGTACACAAATAAGTATTGGGTTATGCAATTTATAGTGCTACCATTTGGTATATGGTTCTGCCCTCATATTTGGACCAGATCTCTTATGGCAAAGGATGAAAAAGCCCTAGCAAGATCAGCTATCAGTATTCCAGTATCTCAAGTACTTATATTTGGATTTTCAACATTATTTATCGGTATAGCAGGACATCAATTATTAGGAGATGTAGGTGCAGCTGATAATGTATTACCTATAATGATGAGAACTTATTCAAATTGGTTCGTTGCGGCACTGATCATGGCAGCAGCTATGTCCGCTGGTATGTCAACTATAAACTCAATGCTATTAGTATCATCACAAATAATGTCTCAAGACTTAATTTTGCTTAACAAAAAAGATAAAGTTTCTGACTCAAAGAATATGTTAATTTCAAGAGTAGTAGTATTGTCATTAGCTATAGTTGCTTCATTTATCGCATTAAGTCCACCAGAAACATTGGTTCAAGTTGTTCAAGATGTGGCCTATACTGGACTAGCTCAATTAGCTCCTGCATTTATTTTAGGCCTATACTGGAAGGATGCAAGAAAAGAAGGGGCAGCCTTTGGTATGACAGTAGGTATCGTAGTATTATTTGCAATGAGAATATTAGAAGTAAGTCCATTTGGCTATCCAGGATTTATGTGGGCATTCTTCCTAAATATTATTGTTATGGTAGTTGTGTCATTAGCAAATAAATCAAAAGACAACAAGAGAGTAGAAGAAAGATTCTTCGCATAAGCAAGGAGGAAAAAATGGGAAATATTATATACAACAAAAAACTAACAGACGAGTATTACTTAATTAAAATACAGCAAAAAAATGATGCAAAGATGGGACAGTTTTGTATGCTGAGGGCTTGGGATAATGATCCATTGTTATCACGACCATTAAGCATTTATGATAGAGATGCATCCTCTTTAACTTTCCTATATAAAGTTATAGGAAAGGGGACTGAAATTATGTCTAAATTAAAGGAGGGGGATGATATTATCTGCCAAGGACCTTATGGTAGTAGTTTCCCAGAAGTTAAAGGGAAGATTGCCATGATAGGTGGTGGCGTAGGTATAGCTCCCTTATACTATGCAGCAAAGGAAGTATCAAAGGAAAGTGAGACTGAAATTGATATGTTCTTCAGCTTAAGGGGAGTGGAAATACTTAGAGAAGAGCTTACAGAGGTATCAGATCATCTTACTTTAAAGACTAATGAAAGAGTTGTTAGTCTGGTAGACTATGATCAATATGATTATATATTTACCTGTGGTCCTGATTCTCTTATGCAGGATGTATATAAGAATGCGAAGGGTAAAAAGGCGACGGTATATGCATCCTTAGAAAGAAGAATGGCATGTGGGATGGGAATTTGTTATGTATGTACATGTAAGACAGAAGATGGTAACAAGCTTACATGTAAGGATGGTCCAGTATTTCTAGCTAGTGAGGTGTTCAAAGATGAGTAATTTAAATGTAGACTTTGGTGGCGTTAAATTTAAAAACCCTATAGTATTGGCTTCTGGAACCTGTGGCTTTGGTACAGACTTAGATGATTTGTTTGGATTAGATAAACTAGGAGGTATTTCCAGTAAAGGTCTTACCCTAAATGCAAGGGCTGGAAATGATGGTATTAGAATATGGGAGACACCTGCTGGCATTATGAACAGTGTAGGTCTTGAGAATCCGGGAGTGGATGGATTTATTGAAAAGTATCTAGACTTTATCAATAGTAAAGACACAGTAAACATAGTAAACTTAAGCGGACATTCTACCGATGACTATCTATATGGAATTGAAAAGCTTAACAAGGTAAAGTTAGATATTATTGAACTAAATATCTCCTGTCCCAATGTAAAAGAAGGTGGCATGGGTTTTGGTGTTAAAACAGAAATTGCAAGGAAATTAGTAAAAGAGGTAAGATCAATCTGTGAACATAAACTTATTGTAAAGTTATCTCCAAATGCAGAAGATATAGTTGATTTAGCTAAGATGTGTGAAGAGGAAGGTGCAGACGGTATATCATTAGTAAATACTTTCTTAGCTATGGCAATAGATATTAAAAAGAAAAAGTCGGTATTTGAAAATGGATATGCAGGTCTATCTGGTCCAGCAATCAAACCGATTGCATTAAGAATGACCCACCAAGTTGCAAAGGCTGTTGATATACCTGTGATGGGTATGGGCGGCATCAGCACATGGCAAGATGCAGTGGAGTTTCTCATGGCAGGCGCAAAAGCAATCCAAATAGGAACAGCTAGCTTTACTAATCCTGGTATTGCCCTTGATATAATAGAAGGACTAGACAAATATCTTGATTCTCAGGGATTAGAATCAGTAGAAGATATAATAGGAATAGTATAAAAGCCAACCCCTATAATTGGTTGATCCAATTATAGGGGTTTCATAATCTAGAATCCTCCTGAACCACTGCCACCTACGCCGCCACCGCCTCCTCCAGTGAAGCCTCCTCCCCCACCAAAAGAGGTTGAGTTTGAAGTTGAGCTACCAGTGGTGCCGTAAAAACTATTGTTGAATTTGTCTTCAAAGGTAGATCCACCTTTGTTGTTCATTAGGAAATAAAAATATCCCCAGTGTAATGGATAATAATTCACATCGATGGATTCTCTATAACTATCTAATTCTTTCATCGGTAAGCCTAAGGCAATTAAATAAATCATTGAAAGATCAGTAGATAGGCCTAGATTGTTAAGATCCATTTTACTATTATTCTTTTTAAAATCCTTCCAAAGTCTATACTGGATATATCCTTCATCAGATGTTCTTTGGAAAAGGAAGATGCTGTAAATTATCAATATTATGCTTAAAATCAATAAAGGAATTCCATATAATCCTTCAAGAACTAAACTCATAATGCTAACCGCAAGTAATATAATACTTATAAATAAAATAGGGATTCCAAATCTTTTCCCCTTTGGATCATAATAATCTCGGGCGTTCAAATCTTCCCTTACTATCTTAGACCATGATGTTTGGGATTTACTAAATTTAATGGCATTTTTCTCACGATAATTATCAATATCATTGGTACTTACTTTTGAGCCGTTACCTATTTCATTAAAAAACCATTCCATGAAGAATTTTTCATGTTCCATCAAACTTCCTAAGTTCGTATTATTTTTAGTAAAGATGTAATTATCAGGCCCTTCAATTTTAGATTTTTTCTTAGAACCTTTATCAGATACAATGGCTTCAAAGGTGATAAATCCTTTTCTTGTTAAATCCAATAGTGTTGCAATATAAGCTCTAGGCACTATTACTGAATTCATAAATAGAGATAATTCAGCAGGACTTATTTCATCAGGATATATGCTGTCCATTTTCTCAAATAGATCTGGTTTTCTTCTAAACTTATTTAAAACAAAACCTAGTATTAGTAAAGTTGCTGCGCTTAATCCAATAGATATATTATTAAACAGGGATTTTCTTTCTTCTCTTTTGATTTCATCCTCTATAATTCTATCGGCTAAAGCTTGCTCTTCATCCAGTATATTATCCAATGAGCTGCTACCTGCTCTTGTGGCTTGAGGGACATAATCCAATGGAAACAATAGCCTTGCTTCAACAAATGTATTAGAAGGAATATTACTTACTTCTAGTTTTATACTTTCATTATCAAAGTTAATATTGCCATTAAGTGGACCATGGGCAAATATCTTAATATCTTCCTGATTAAACCTAGGTAAATTTATATTAGCTCTAAAGTAATCAATTGGGGTTTCATTATTGTCTCCAATTAATTTGTAATATAGTTCCCCAGTGTCTAAGTGTACAGCTGCCGCATCTACTAATGTATATTTTAGCCTAAAGGTTTTGCTCTCATCTTCAGATGGAGAAAATATCATTATATTGATATAGTCATCTGTTAAATCCGTACTATAGACACCATATTGACCTTTTTTTGCCCTTTGATCTTGAATATATTTTACTTCTTCTCCAGCTATGATTTCAGAAACTTGTAGATCCTCTATCTTAATGATATTATCAAGAACTATATCCACATATATACCATTAAAATCCGTATTAAAGTTATAGGTAATATCCTTAACAACTGATAAAGAGCCATCTTCTAACAAATTAGCTTCTACAATCCAACTGGAAATAACTAAATCTTCTTCTGCAAACACATTCGCAGGACTAAAGAGAATAGTTAATACAATTATAAAACTAACAAATCTATTTTTCAGATAATCCACCTCCAATATCTAACTACTATTAGTATATACCCATTTTTATTAATAGTATTAAAAATATAAATAGGAATTGTGACAGTGCTCATTTGAATTAAAAACAAACTAGTGTATAATAGATAAGATAAATCACTAAAGTATTTGCTAAAATCTATAACTAAAATCAATACTAATGATAGAAAGAGTGAGATAATGTTCGATAACTTAAATAATGAAGCAAATAGATGTTTACTATGTAAGAGGGCTAGATGTGTACAAAAGTGCCCCATAGATACACCTATACCAGAAATAATAAAGCTAATTAGAGAAGATCGACTTCAAGAAGCTGGAGAAATAATGTTTGATAATAATCCTCTTTCAGCCTTATGTGCAGTCGTATGTCCTCATGAAAATCAATGCAAAGGGAATTGTATAAAGGGTATAAAGGGAGAACCTATCGATTTTTATAAAATGGAAGAAATAATTTCAAATGAGTACTTAAATAATTTGGAGTTTGAGCCGATAGAGCAAAATAAGGACAGAATTGCAATCGTTGGATCAGGTCCAGCAGGAATGGCCATAGCGGTAATTCTTGCTCGTAGAGGATATAAAGTGACAATGTTTGAAGCAAATGAGAAAATCGGCGGAGTACTCCGATATGGAATACCAGAATTTAGATTGCCTAAAGATATATTAGATAAATTTCATGATTTATTAATTAATTTAGGTGTTAAGATTAGACCAAATACATTGATTGGACCTGTAATAACAATAGACAAATTATTTGACGATGGGTATAAAGCAATATTTATAGGGACAGGCGTGTGGAATCCTAAAACTTTAAATATTAAAGGCGAAAGTTTAGGAAATGCACATTATGCAATTGATTATCTAAAGTCACCATCAGTTTATAGTCTTGGTGAAAAGGTAGTAGTGATTGGAGCTGGAAATACAGCAATGGACTCTGCACGAACAGCCAAAAGAAATGGTGCCAAAGATGTTAGTATCATATATAGAAGAGACTTTGATAGTATGACTGCTACAAAACATGAGATTGAAGAAGCGAAGGATGAAGGGGTTAATTTTGAATTATTTAAGACACCAGTAGAAATCGTAGATGAAGGTCTAATTTACAAAGAAACTAAAATCATTATAGATGATCAAGGAAATGAAAGACTAATAGAACTGGAAAATACAGAGGGATTATTTAAATGTGATTCTGTAATTATTGCCATAAGCCAAACTCCTAAAAATAATATAACAGTAAATAATAAAGGATTTAAGACCATAGGAGCCGGATTGTTGGCAGTTGGTGAAACTGGAGAGACTAGTAGAAATGGAGTATTTGCTTCGGGAGATGTGGTTACAGGAGCCAAAACAGTTGTAGAAGCTGTAGCACACGCTAAGGAAGTAGCAGAATCCATTGATCAGTATTGCTCGGAGAATAAATAAAGATGAATAGTAATAAAAATATAAACTACTGTATAATTAAATATTCCTTTAATTATACATAAGGAGCCTATTATGATTGATATTAATAATAAAGAACTAGATTATTTTCAGCCGATTCAAATAGCTGAGGGGGTTCATTGGGTAGGTTATGCAGATAGTAATGGTGGCTTACACTGTAATCCATATATAATAATTGATGATGGGGAAGTAGTGCTTATCGATGGTGGAAGCAGGGATGATTTTTCTACAGTTATGCTTAAGATTCTACGACTAGGCATTAATCCCAAGCAAATAAATAGATTGATTTATCAGCACTTTGATCCAGATTTATGTGGTAACTTGCCTCATCTTGAAGCTATAATACCAAATCCAGAATTAAAAATAATATCACATAAAGATAATAATGTATTTATAAACTATTATTCATCAGCATCACCAAAACTCTGTATAGAAGAAATAGGATATGCCTATACATTTAAAAGTGGAAGACGGCTTGAGTTCTATAGGACGCCATATGCCCATGCACCAGGTAGCTTCATAACTTATGATTGTAAAACAAGAACTCTTTTTTCCAGTGATATATTTGGCAGTTATGATGATGTAAATTGGAGCTTATATAGCAATATTCCTAAAGAATGTTATAATTGTAAACCAGAAATTAATTGTAGATTAACCCAAACTGAATGTCCTATTCATAGTATTTTAGATTTTCATAGAAAGAATATGAATTCAGCTGAATCATTAAATTATGCATTGGATCAAATAGAGAACCTAGATCCTTTGTTAGTAGCTCCCCAGCATGGTAGCCTAATAGATTCAAAAGAAAAGCTGACTATGATAATTGACAAGCTAAGGGAAGAAAAATATATAGGATTTGATTATTTTTTACAGAGGACTAGAAATGGAAAAGATTAATTTTATTGAATACAATGAAAGTTTAAATGATGACTACGCAAAACTTCAGTTAGAAAGATTTGTGGATAGAATTGACAGTCAAAACCTGAATAAACTTATGACAGATTTAATGCTAAAATACTCTGAGCTATCTAAAAGCTTTGAAGAAAAGAATCAACTTCTTTTAGAAAATAGAGTAATTTTAGAAAGATATAATACTCAATTAGAAGAACTTGTAAATGAAAAGGTTAATGAGATTAGTGAATCACAAATGTCTACTATTTTTGCCTTAGTTAAATTAGCTGAATCACGGGATGATGAAACAGGGGCTCATGTAGAAAGGACTGCCGAACTATGTAAATTGATGGCCCTCTATCTAAAAGAGGATCCTAAATATAGTAATATTATTAATAACGAATATATAGATAATATATATAAAGCAAGTCCGCTTCATGATATAGGTAAGGTTGGTATACCTGATAATATACTTCTTAAAAAAGGTAGACTTACTAAAGATGAATTTCAGGTTATGAAATCCCATGTTGAAATAGGATATGAAACATTAAAAGAGGTCCATAGTAAATATGAAGTTAACTCATTTTTAAAAATGGGCATGGATATTACAAGGAATCATCATGAAAAATGGGATGGAACAGGATATCCAAGGGGAATCAAAGGTGAGGATATACCACTTTCCGGGAGAATAATGGCTATAGTAGATGTCTATGATGCACTACGATCAAAGCGAGTTTACAAAGAAGCATATTCACATGCCAAAAGTATGAAACTGATTAAACAGAATAGAGGAAAGCATTTTGATCCTAAACTGGTAGATGTATTTATTCAACATCATACTGAATTTAGAAAAAGACATGATTTCTTTAAATAAGAAAGAGATATATTATGAGACCACTGAAAGACTATTGTTTTTCAGTGGTCTCTAAATTAATACTTCTATTTTGACATTTAACCTAATTCATAATTTACAGCTTGGGATGTAAATAATTGTGTATATAGGCTATCTTTGTTATTTAGTAGATTTCTATGAGTATCATAATCTGAGATTTCTCCATTATCAATCACCAATATTTTATCGCAGAATACACTACTGGACATTCTATGGGATATATATATGGCTGTTTTATCTCCTACCAAACTATTGAAATGCTCATAGATTTCGGCTTCTGCAAGAGGGTCTAGTGCACTGGTAGGTTCGTCTAAGATTATCAATGATGCATCTTTATACAATGCTCTTGCAATGGCCACCTTTTGGCTTTCTCCGCCAGACATTTGGATTCCCTTTTCATCATAGGCCTTTCCATATAGTGATGATATGCCATCTGGTAATTCATCAATCTTTTCCTTTAAACCAACTTCTTTGATCATCTCCATAGTTCTATTAGGATTTGAGTTTAATTCATTACAAGTAATATTCTCATCTATACTAAAGGCAAATAGCTTATAATCTTGGAATACTGCTGCTATTTTATCCATATAAGATTTGTGGTCATAATCGAATATATCACGGCCATTAATTAAAATAGTACCTGATGTAGGACGGTATAATCTACAAATTAGTTTTATCATAGTGGTTTTTCCAGCACCATTTAAGCCAACTATGGATATTTTTTCACCTTTATTTATACTGAATGAAATATCTTCAAGGACTAGATTTTCACTTCCAGGATACTTAAAGGATACATCCCTAAACTCTATTGATTCAATATCTCCAGTAAACGCCAGTTTTCCTTCCAAATCTTCTTCATCAGGAAGTGACATAAATTCCATAAAAGGTTCTAGATATCCAAGCATTTGAAATAGTCCTATTAAGTATCTACCTAATTCCATAGTTGTAGTAGCAAAATTAATAGCAGCAGCTACATACATAGTAAAGGAACCTATGGATATTCTCTGACCGAATCTATTGCTTATAACCCTTAGACCTACATAGCCATAAGCAAGGGCTGATTGAAGATCATTTACAATACCGATTGAACCTAAATAAGCACCTTGCTTTTTATAATAAGATGTGAACCAAGTATTGATTTCATCGTTATAGTATGCTACCTTATCGGTCATCATCTTATTCATATCATATAGTCTGATATCCTTTTGAATCTTTTCGTCATAGGCAAAGCCTACATAATAGCCATACCTACGGTTCACTGGTATCACTTCTTGGAAAAACTTCATCTGGTATGATACAAAGGATTTATATATTAATATAGAAATAACTATGGTAACAATCAGCAATGATACTAGTACCCAGCTTAGGGTGAACATTATTGTTAACAAACCTGCTAAGGTGATAATATTCTTTAGTAGAGCAGCCACATAGTGGATCATATTTTGAAGAGCACCTTGATTATTTGATGCAAACACTGCTCTTTCTTTTAAATCAAGGTAATATGGATTCTCCAGATAGTTAAACTCCACATTCATAATCTTTTCAGACATAGCCTGACTAAACTTTTCTTGCATATATATCTTTTTAACATCCATATATTTCTTTGTAGTATTGGTTAAAAATGAGAAGAATACATTTGAGAATACGATTAGAGAACCATAGAAGATTAATCTATCAATATACCTAGCTCCCGTTAACTCATCTACTAAGAACTTAGGCAGTATTACATTAGCAAAAATTTGAAAACTGGAAAGCAGTGTGTCAAGTATCAATAATAAAATATAAGAAGGAGAAATCCTCCATGCAATAGAAAAAAACATCCTAAGCTTCTTGATATGATTCATTTTCTATACCTCCTTCATTATAGTATTTTCCTTGTACTGTGAACATTTCGTAATACGCACCTTTATTATTAAGTAGCTCTACATGATTACCATATTCTCTGAGTCCATCATTATCAAATAGTGCAATTTTGTCACAGAATTTTGTACTAGCCAATCTATGGGATATATAAACAGCGGTTTTCCCTTTTACAAGTTCACTAAAGTTTTCATAGATCTCTGCTTCAGCCAAAGCATCTAAAGCGGCAGTAGGCTCATCCATTATAACCATATTGCCGTCCTTATATAAAGCCCTTGCTATGGCAAGTTTTTGACTTTCACCACCAGAAAGTTCCAACCCATCCTCTTCAATTACCTTCAGCATCATCTGATCTAATCCCTTAGACAGCCCCCTAATTTTATTATTTAGACCTACTTTATCTAAAGCAGTCATTATACGATTTTCATCTAGATTGTCAGAGGAACAGGCAACATTTTCTC
>JAAYGX010000165.1 GCA_012735585.1 Tissierella sp. | reverse complement strand
CCACAACTGTGGGAACTGGTACACCGGCTCTTAATATGGCTAACTTAAATAGAAATATTGAGGGAATTAATCTAAAGTGATGGGTGACTAAAGCCAAATAAAAGCCAGGTAGCAATGTTGCCATTGCAAAAGCAGCAAGTCTTAAGGCTCTTCCTATATTGCCCATAAATATATTCATAGTATAATCATCAGTCGCCATAAAGTTTTCCATAAAGAAATATGGCACTGATATTGAAAAAGGAGTGCCATCAAAAATAACTATAACTTTACACTCAGCTATTTTAGAGGCGGCTATATCGGGTTTTTCCGTATATCCTATGGTATCAAATGGGGTCCACTTTGCCTTTAGTTTTTCTTCAAGAGTATTTGAATAAAATACAAAATTCTGTGTATCTATTTTCTTTAATTTTCCTTTAATATAATCTATGAGTTCAGTTGGTGTGCTGCCCTCTAAATATAACATTGCCACACTTGTTTTCGAATACTTTCCAACAGAAAAACTTTCAATTTTTAAATCAGGAGTTTTAATCCTTCTTCTTATGGAGGATATATTGATCTGTAAACTCTCTACAAAGCCTTCTCTAGGGCCTTTAATTACAGTTTCGGTTTCGGAATTTCCAATACTTCTAAAATCGAATCCCTTTACTTCACAAGAAATTACCTCACTAAAGGATGAAAAAAATATTAAGATATTTCCATTGAGGACTTGTGTAAGTGCATTATCTAATTTGTCAGTTATACTAGAGGAGCTTAATAAAATAATATGGTTAATAACATTTTCTGCACTTCTAAAGTCTTCTTTATATAATAAAAGGGGTTTTATTATAAAGTTACTCATAATCTCTGTATTAGCTATACTTTCTATAAAAACAATGGCAAATGACTGATTACCACACTTATATTCTTTATAACTAACATCATGAATATTATCCAATTCTTTTCTTACCATTTCTAAACTAAAACTTGTCATTATATATCACCTAGTATTATCTTATCTAATTATTTACAAAACTATCCACAAAAGTGGAGATTATGGGATATATTATTATTTCTTTTGGCAATAATTAATACTAAGGAAAACTATGGAAATAAATATATTTAATAAGGATGATAATTATGGATAGATTTAATTCTGGGCATTTAATATTTATTATTTTAGGGGTTAGTATCGTGTCTTTAAAAACATATCCCAGGGTCTTTATGGAAAATGGTTTAAGAGATAGTTGGATAGCAGTTATAATTTCCTCTATTATAATTTTTTTCTTGTTTCTATTTATTATAGGAATCTGGAAAAAATCGGAGGAGAAAAATTTTATAAGGATTTATCAATATACCCTAGGTAATATATTAGGGAATGGATTTATTATTTTATTTTTAATAACATTATTTATGACCCTTGTAGAATGTGCCTCAGTAGAAGCTGATTCTATGCATCAAAACATGCTAATTTCAACACCTAAATGGTTCTTCATTCTATATTTGGTAGTCCCTGCAATATTTGTAGTAAATAAACATATCGTTGCAATTGGTATAGTTGCTATCATCGGTATTATATTGATCATGATAGCAGGGGTCAATTTAGGCATACTAACCAGTTCATATAAGGATATTAGAATGCTTACTCCTATCTTTGAGAATGGAGTAACATGGGATTTTATAATATCCATAATTGAAAGTTTGGGATTATATGGTTTTATATCCATATCTCTACCTTATTTATCTAAGGTGCAAGATAAAAGAAATAAAATAATAAGGGATAGTATGATAGCGTTAATAATATTAATTCAAATGGAGATTATATCCACGTCGGGAATACTAATGACATTTACACCCGAAAGAGCAATCTCTATGAATTATCCAAAGTTATTACAGACTCAGATGGTAAGTTATTTTCAGTTTTTAGATTTTGGTGAACTATATGTAATGCTACAAATTGTAGGGGGATGGTTGCTAAAGTATATACTTACATTTTACGCCATTTTAATTATTTTAAGAGATTATAACATAGGTAAGAAAAGAGAAAGGTTTGTTATATATTTTTTAAGTGTAGCTACTTATATAGCTTCTTATTATGCATCGAAGAATTCATTTATAATGTTTGAATTACTTAATATTTTCCAATATATAAGTCTATTTAATTTTGTAATAGTACCTTTTATAGTATTTTCTATATTAGGGATTAAGAATTCAAAAGCAAGAGAAAACAATAATAGCCCATAGGAGATTAGAATTGCTAAGTGAAATATAAGCTCTTTAAAGAATATAGATATTGAAGGCATATGAAAGCATTATTTTTATTGGTTTAAAATAATAGGAAATGATACAATAGATAAGTAAAATATTATATTAAGGAGACATAAAAACATGGCAAAAAATAGAGTAATTTGTACAAACAATAACATTGATTATCTATCAATCCGAAAAGCGATGACTTCAGGGGCCAGAACTATAGAAGAACTAGTTGAACTTGTTGGAGTATGTACTGAATGTGAAGGGTGTAAAAGTGATTTAAATGCTATTCTTTCTTCTGTATGTGGATGTAAGAAAGTTTCTTTGGAAACAGTAGTCAATGCAGTTAAAAATGGAGCAGATACAGTAGAAAAGGTTGGAGAGATAACAGGGGCTGGAACAGGTGTAGATGAAGTGACTGGCGAAGAATGCGGAAAATGCAAAGGTCTTATTCAAAACATTATCGACCTTGGAAGATAGAAACTAAATATATTTGAATAAATTAAATATTGTAAAGGCTGCCAATTAGAAGATTTCACCTATATGGCAGTCTTTATCTTTTGATGATAAATAATTTATGAATTGGGTATATGAATATTTATATGAGCTTTATAGCTAATAGGCAGGTGAATATATGATTAGATTTGAAAATGTATCCAAGGACTTTATTGTAAATGATAAAAAAACTAGAGTAATCAACCATATTACCCTATCAATTGAGAAGAAGGAGATCTATGGATTAGTAGGTCAAACAGGTAGTGGTAAATCAACTATATTGCGATTGATGAATGGATTTATCGAGCCTGATGATGGGGATATCTATTTAATGGACGAAAAATTGGATGAAAAAACAAAGCATAGACTAGTCAAAGATACATCTATGATTTTTCAAAGTTTTAACTTACTAGGTAATTTAAATGTCATTGAAAATGTACTCCTACCATCTAAAATAAGAAAAGAAAATAAAAAAGATAATATAAGGAAGGCTCAGAAATTATTATCCTTTGTTGGTCTTTCCAATCTGGAACAATCCTACATTCGAAACTTGTCTGGTGGAGAAAAACAAAGAGTAGCGATTGCACGTACATTAATGACAAATCCTAAATTGATATTTTGTGATGAACCTACTTCAGCCCTAGATGAAAAAACCAGCTATGAAATATTAAAGTTATTAAAAGATATTAATGAAAAGTTTGAAACCACAATTGTAGTGGTATCCCATGATATATCTGTTATCAAGGCTTTATGCAATCGAGTCGCCATAATAGAGAGGGGAAAAGTAGCAGATATTATTTCATTAAAGACAAAAGATTTAAGACCTATTTCCTATAAGGAGGCATTGCTTAGTGATTGATCAATATATAGAGACATATAAAGTATTTGAGATAGGGATTTATAAATCTTTGCTGGAAACTTTGGACATGATGTTTACTGCAATGCTTATTTCATTGATTATAGGATTATTAATTGGATTTATGCTGTTCATTACAGGTACCGGTGGGATATACAAAAATAAGACAATATATTTTATTACATCAGGTATTGTAAATATTACTCGGTCCATCCCATTTATTCTCTTTATAATTGTGATAATTCCATTCAACCGATTGATTTTAGGGACAGGATTTGGTGTTAATGCTTCAAAAATTCCTTTAAGCTTCATAGGTATTGCAACTTTCGCTCGATTTGTAGAAAAGGACCTATTAGATGTAGACAAGGATATTTATGAAACCTCTTATGCCTTAGGAGCAAATACGATCCAGTATTTTATTTATTTTTTATTAAGAGAAGCAAGATCGGGACTAGTTCTCAGTTTCACATCTACTACTATTAGCTTATTGTCTTACTCAACGGTAATGGGTATCATCGGTGGTGGTGGATTAGGATACTTGGCCATAAGTGAAGGGTATTATAATTTTAATTATTCATTGATGTGGATTATTATTATAATCATGATCATAATAGTCCAGATTGTGCAAACAACTGGCAATATAATAGCTAAGAAAATTGACAAAAGATAATGGAGATGATTAAGATGAAAAAGTTTTTATTAATTTTAAGTATTTTTATACTAAGTATTTCTGTATTAGGTTGTGAAACAAGTACCTCAAATGATAATAATGAAATCAATGTAGGTGTTTCCTTTTATCCAATGAAGGATATTTTAACTCTGATTGAAGATGATATAAAAGAGGAAGGATATGAACTAAATATACACGAGTTCTCAGACTATCAAGCACCTAATAATCTTTTAAACAATAAAGAATTAGATGCAAATATGATTCAGCATGATTATTTTCTTCAATCATTTAATCAGGCCAATGATTCAGATTTAGTAACTGTTCAACCTATTTATCATGCAACATTTGCTTTATATTCTATGGATTATACAAGTATTGATGAAATACCAGATGGTGCTAGTATCACATTACCTGATGACTCAACAAATTTAAGTAGAGCATTGTATCTACTGGGACAAGCTGATTTACTTACATTTAAGGATAATAAAACAATTGGGTTAACTGTAGATGATATTGAATCTAATCCTAAAAATTTACAATTAGATGATCAAGTACCTTTAACCAGTCTAGCTCAAAGATATACTGAGACAGGTCTAGCTATAATGTATCCTACCTATGCAAAGAGCTTAGAATTAATTGGAGATGAGCAAAGATTATATGTTGAAAAACAAGACCATGTGACCAAGGATTATGCCATATCTTTAGTGGCTAGAGATGACAATAAAGATAGTGAAGAGATTCAGGTTTTAATTAAGCACGTAACTAGTGATAAAGTAAGACAATTTTTAATAGATAATTATGATTGGGCAAGTAGTCCTGCCTTTTAACCTAGATGTTTAAAAGGCTTACAAGGTAAAAAATCCTACCTTGTAAGCCTTTTTCATATTCTAGGAAAGTTATTTATCAATTAATATGATATAATAATTCAGTTCTCACTTACTTCCTATATGCATTGGCAATATTAGAAGAGGTAGCAAAATTCACTTTGGGATTTATGCGGTTGAAATCAGGAAAGTGGATAAATAATATAACATAAAACTAAAGTTAAAATCTATATGTGAGGTGGATATTTGAATGTTAATGTTTAGAAAGGCTAACATGGATGATATTGATAGAATTTCAGAAATATATGATGAAGTTCACTTAGAAGAAGAAAAAGGAAATACAACAACTGGTTGGATAAAAGACGTCTATCCTACGAGAAAAACGGCAAAAGATGCAATCATGAAAGGCCAAATGTTTGTCATGGAAGATAATGGACAAATTGTTGTAACAGCAAAGATTGATCAAGAACAAATGCTAGGGTATTTAGATGCATCATGGAACTATGACGTGGAAGAGAATCAGGTTATGGTACTCCATACTCTGGCTGTTTCTTCAGTCATGAAGGGTAAAGGTTATGGTTCTAAATTTGTAGATTTCTATGAAAAATATGCTTTGGAGTGCGGGTGCCACTATCTACGCATGGATACAAATGAAAAAAATGTGATTGCAAGAAGACTATATAAAAAACTTGGCTACAAAGAAGTTGATATTTTGCCTAGCGAATTCAATGGTATCGAAGGAGTTAAATTAGTTTACTTGGAAAAGAAACTATCATAGTATATACAAACCCTAGCCATAAATACTAATTTAAAGTGTACAAAGGCTTCACTAAAATTATTTTATTAGTGAAGCCTTTGTATTTATTAGTAATGTTTTAGAGTAGACCAATTCTATCTATTCACTTATGTTTCTTAATATAAAAATATAGTCCACTGATACAGAGAATCAAACCAATGAATGCAGGTTTTAGAATAGACATGCCTGCCTCACCACTAAATGCAATGCTCCAAATAAACTTTAGAACAGCTGCTCCTATGATTACACCCAAAAGCCATTTCCAGTTTCTTTTCCATGCTGATATTATAAGCATGATAAAAAATAGGGGCACTGCTAAACTCATTATTATCTTTGGGGCAGTCCATGTACCCTTTAGATATTCCATTTCAAAAGCCAAGAATTCTAAAACCTGAGGACTACTTGTCTGGGGTACAGGGAACCAGAACATACTTGTAAATAAGGCAAAAATTGAAGCGAATATACCAGTGTAACTTTTCTTAAATGCAAATACCACTATCGGTATAATAAATAATGGCCTAATATACCAACTTAATACATTATGGTGTCTTTCAAATGCCCAATTAAAAAATATAGCATCAGACATAAATAATAGGATAAATATTATGGTAGCAACTGCAAATAACATCCCTATTGTAAAGTCTGTTTTCTTACTCATGATAATCCCCCTCCCTACTCTGAATTCCATTAAATATGATATCTAAAAGTGAATCCACAAAGTTATTTATGTCTTCTTTATTATACTCATATCTGATGTTGCCAAATTTATTGAGCATATATCCATTAACTGCACTATTTAAAGATTGTAGCATCATACTTAAGGCTAAAGGATCAACCCTATTATCTATTTCACCTTTAGATTTTGCATTGTGTATCATTTCCATAAATAATGATTCTGATTGCCTGTCTCCTTCTTTCATTACTGATAATTTAGCTGATTCATCATTTTCCTTGGAGAATTGTTCTCCCAAGGCGGCATATTGAGGATGACTTTTTGCGAATTCTATACCTTTAATAAAAAGCAAACGAATTTGTTCTAATAATGTTAAGGTATGAAATTCAGCTAAAACGGTGGAGAAAAACTTAATTTTTTCTTCAATAGCTAAGGTCATAATATAAACATACAAGTCTAATTTATCTGTAAAGTATTGATAAAAGCTTCCTTTGGCAATGTTTGATTTCTTACATATTTGATTTATACTAGCTGTATTGTAGTTAGCTGTAGAAAATTCTTCCATAGCAGCTGAGATTATTAAGTTCCTTTTAACATCTGGTAAGTTAAAAAAAGTTTCTTGTGGCATAAGATCCTCCTTTAAATGAGTGGTGACCACATGGTCATATTTATACCAATATTATATGACCGAGTGGTCATAATGTCAAGTGATTATTGAGTCTAGACGAATTCATTTTATAATAAATGATAAATAAACACATGCAGCTATTTGATTAGATAAAAATCTGATCAAATATATAGCTTATTGGATGCTATCGGACTTATAGTTAAAATTTAGTTTTGACTTTATTATCTCTATATGATATTTTATTAAAGGTAATTAATAAAAATTAAGGAGAAAGCAAATTATGACAGCTTCAATGCGTTTAAGATAAGCAGGCAATAAAAAAAGTAGAATCTATCCACTTTGATGGACTTTTTGTCATGCTTATTTTACGATATTGAATGTTGTTATAGTAAGGAATAGCTATTAGGGCTATACCTTTCTTTAGCGTATTCCTACATCCTATATATGCAGACCAAGTCACATTGTGGACCTAGGCCTGCATTTTTTATTGCTAAAATACTATTCAAAGTAGAAATTCAAGCAAAAATAATAGAATGTAGGGGAAGATATAATGAAAAATATTAATTGGAAACTTAAATTTTTTACAATATGGGCAGGTCAAGCAGTATCCTTAATTACAAGTGGAGTATTACAGATGGCCATAATTTGGTATCTAACAAATAAAACTGGGTCAGCGATGGTTCTTTCAATGGCAACTCTTGTTGGATTTTTACCACAGGCTATTTTTGGAACTTTGATAGGTGTATGGGTTGATCGCTGGAGTCGAAAATTAGTAATGATAGGTGCAGATATAGTAATTGGTCTATCTGGTATTGTTTTGGTATTGATCTCGATCAATGTGGAGCTACCCATATGGATTATCATGTTAATTTTATTTATTAGAAGTATAGGGACAGCATTTCACTCGCCAGCCTTAAATGCTGTAACTCCTTTATTAGTTCCGGAGGATCAATTAATTAGATGTGCAGGATATAGCCAGTCAGTACAATCTGGAAGTTATATATTAAGTCCAGCAATTGCAGCATTTCTATATGCAAATTGGAACTTAAATACTGCAATTTTATTAGATGTTTTAGGTGCAGTAATTGCTTGTACAACCGTAATATTTATTGCTATCCCAGATCAAGAAAGAAATAAAGAACAGGAAAATGATAGTATTCTTAAAGAGGCGAAAGATGGTTACTCGGTTATAAAAGAGCATAAAGGCCTGTTAGCATTGATGTGTGTTGGTTCTATATTAGCCTTTATATATATGCCTGTCAGTGCTTTGTTTCCACTAATGACAATGGAATATTTTGGTGGTACAACTACCCATGCCTCAATTGTTGAGACTGTTTTTGCAGCAGGTATGCTTTTAGGTGCTGTGGCGTTAGGGATGTGGGGTGGATTTAAAAATAGAGTAGTTAGCATAGTAGGTTCTTTATTGTTGATGGGAATTTCACTAGCCATAGCAGGGTTATTACCCACTAGTGGATTTACAGTATTTGTTATTAGTAGTGGATTTATGGGGCTTTCAAGTCCGTTTTATAATGGAGTACAGACAGCTTTGATCCAAGAGAAAATTCAACCTGAATATCTTGGTCGTGTATTTGGATTATTCGGTAGTATTATTTCCTTAGCTATGCCTGTTGGACTAATCATATCAGGAATGTTGGCGGAAATGATTGGAGTCAATACTTGGTTTATGATATCAGGATTTGCGATTGTTGGACTTGCATTATTAAGTATACTTGTCCCATCAATCAGGAAATTGGATAGTTAACGATTTTATTAAGGAAAATAGGGTCATCATAAGGTAGGAGCTTTTATTATTATATGAAGTTTAATAGAATTGTGGTAGAATGAAATTGATAATTTGATTCATATTAACAATTTTACGAAAGGAGTTGTTGTTTTATGTTGAATAATAGAATTGTGCAGATTGTAGTATACTGGGAGGACCATACAAAATAATTTAGTGTACAAACCTCCCGAATGTTAGTATCAAAAGAAAAACTTTAGGAGGATAATAAATTGGATTAAATAGATATGAAAAATTTAGGACTTAGCGAAAGGTTTATAACTGAGTCTACTTTATACCAGGAACTTTATATTGGAAGAGTAATTTCTCAGTATAAAAACTTATACAAGGTTGTAACGGAAAATGGGGAATTAACAGCGGAAGTATCAGGAAGATTTCGCTTCAATATAACAACAGTATCTAATTACCCTGCTGTAGGAGATTTTGTTATGATCGATCGAGTTAATAATAAAAGTGGGAATGCAATTATTCATCATGTCTTAACAAGGAAAAGTGCATTTGTTAGGAAAGCTGCAGGTACATCAAATGATGAACAGATTGTAGCCTCAAACATTGACACAATTTTTATCTGCATGTCTCTCAATAATGATTTTAATCTTCGTAGGATAGAACGTTACCTAGGTATTGCTTGGGATAGTGGAGCGAGTCCAGTTATAGTGCTTACTAAATCTGACTTATGCAATAATCTTTCTGAAAAATTAGTAGAACTGGACACTGTTGCTTGTGGAGTAGATATCATTATTACTTCGAGTTTAAGTGAAGATGGATATTTATCTGTTAAAGATTATCTTCATAGTGGTAAAACAGTTGCATTTATAGGGTCATCAGGTGTTGGCAAATCTACCTTAATTAATAGACTTATTGGTGAAAGTACTATTGAAACTCAAGGGATAAGAAATGATGATAAAGGTAGACATACCACTACAAGACGGGAGATGTTCATTATTCCAAATGGTGGTGTTGTCATAGATACTCCAGGGATGAGGGAAATTGGAATAGAGAGTGCTGATTTATCCAAAGCATTTATTGATATTGAAGAACTATCAACTAAATGCAAGTTCAATGATTGTACTCATTCTAATGAACCAAAATGTGCGGTACAAGAGGCTATAAAACTAGGCTTAATTTCAAATGATAGGCTTGAAAGTTATTTAAAGCTAAAAAAAGAAACTAAGTATGAAGGACTAAACTCTAAGCAAATTGAAAATGAAAAAATCACTGAAATGTTTAAAGATGTAGGCGGAATGAAAAATGCACGAAAGTTTATAAAATCAAAGAATAGAAAAGGCTTATAAAGCAGTATTTTACTGCAAGAAAAAAATAACAATAATAATGTCCCCTAGATTATATATTTAGGGGATATTATTACTTGGCAGAAAATAAATAAAAACATTATAAGTATAAGACTAAAAAGGGCAAATAAAAAAGATAAATAATTAAAAGAAAGGATATATAAAAGATAATATGAATTATAAACTAAAAAAGTTCAGTGAATTAACAACAGATGAGTTATACGAAATATTAAAAATAAGGGCAGAGATTTTTATTGTCGAACAGAAGTGTCTATATCAGGATATAGATTCCAGGGACAAGCTGGCCTACCACCTCTTTTTTGAAGATCATAATGAAATAGTCAGCTATTTAAGAATACTAGAAAAAGGTGTGTCATACCATGAAGTAGCAATTGGAAGGGTAGTGACAAGAGAGTCCCATAGAAAGAAAGGGCACTCTAAAGAGTTAATCCAAAAAGCAATCACTTTTATTACAGATACCCTAGAGGAGACGGAAATTAGGCTATCCGCCCAGTTATATGCCAAAAAGTTATATCAAAGTTGTGGATTTAGACAAGCATCAGATATATACTTAGAAGATGGGATAGAACACATTGAAATGTTGTTTCAAGCATGAGTATTGATATCATATCAATACAACATAAGTGGGAACCAAGTAAATAAGCTAAAAGGAGGAGAAGAAATGAAGTTTATTTCATGGAACATTGATTCATTAAATGCAGCACTAACCAGTGATTCAGCACGGGCTTTATTGTCTAGAAATGTACTAGATGGAATTATAGAATATAGACCAGAAGTTATCGCCATACAGGAAACAAAGCTATCAAGTAAAGGTCCTACCAAAAAACATTTAGAAATTTTGGAGGACAAGTTTCCAGATTATGAAATTGTTTGGAATAGTTCGGTAGAACCAGCACGTAAGGGTTATGCAGGTACTATGTTTTTGTATCAAAAAAGTCTAAAGCCAGTTGTTACCTTTCCGGTAATTGGAGCACCGAGCACCATGGATGCAGAAGGGCGAATCATCACCTTAGAATTTGATGACTTCTATTTAACACAAGTTTATACACCAAATGCAGGAGACGGTCTCAATCGTTTAGAGGAACGCCAGATTTGGGATATGAAATACGCAGATTATCTAGCAGAGCTAGATAAAGAGAAGTACGTCATTGCAACAGGGGATTTCAACGTGGCACATAAAGAAATAGACCTGGCCCATCCTAATAATAATCGTGGATCAGCTGGTTTTACTGACGAGGAGCGTCAAGGTTTTACAAATCTTTTGGATAAAGGATTTACAGACACCTTTCGCTATCTTCATGGTGATGTAGAAGGTAACTATACTTGGTGGGCTCAGCGGGCTAGAACAAGTAAAATTAATAATTCTGGCTGGAGAATTGATTATTGGCTGGTCAGTGATCGTATTGCAGATAGGATTATTAAATCAGAAATGGTGGACTCAGGTCCGAGACAAGACCACACCCCAATATTACTTGAAATTGACCTGTAATCATAGACAATTTATCCAAATTAAGAGATAAGAAAATACACAAAGCCAAAGAGGCGAAGTCTTCAGTCGTTTTATGATTGAAGACTTCGCATTTTTATTGGGCTAGGTATGAGAAGAGATGGAAGGTCTATGAATGTTAAAAAATGTAAACTCAATTTAATAGAATGTATGTTTATTAAACAGAATATATGTGCTATAATAGGGATAAATAATAATTTGGTGATTATGATAAATTCTGATAGATTTAGCAGATAAATATGAAGGAGGTAACTGGGAAATGAAGAAAAGAACCTATATGGCAATCGATTTAAAATCTTTCTACGCTTCCGTTGAGTGTGTAGAACGAGGACTAGATCCTTTGACTACAAACCTTGTTGTTGCTGATGCAAGTCGTACAGAAAAAACCATATGTCTAGCTGTTTCTCCCTCCCTTAAAGCCTATGGGATTTCAGGTAGAGCCAGATTATTTGAGGTAGTACAAAAAGTCAAGGAAATAAATGCAATCAGATTAGGCAAGGTAGCGGGAGGGGTTTTTTCTGGAAGTTCCATCAGCGATAGGGAACTAAAATCCTCACCCAGTATGTCATTGGACTATATTGCTGCTCCGCCGAGAATGGCATATTATATAGATTATAGCACAAGGATTTATAACATCTACTTAAAATATATTGCCCCTGAAGACATACATGTTTACTCTATTGATGAGGTATTTATTGATGCAACGGATTATCTGACCACCTACAAACTTTCAGCCCGCCAGTTTGCTAGAAAAATAATCTTGGATGTTCTTGAGACCACAGGTGTTACCGCATCGGCAGGAATTGGTTCAAATCTATACTTAGCTAAAATTGCAATGGACATTCAAGCAAAGAGAATTCCCCTAGACAAATATGGCGTCCAAATAGCTGAATTAGATGAAATAAGCTATCGCCGTTTGTTATGGTCACATAGACCTTTAACAGACTTCTGGCGTGTTGGAAAAGGGTATGCTAGGAAATTAGAGAAAGAAGGTCTATATACTATGGGGGATATAGCAAGATGCTCTCTAGGGAAATCCACAGATTACCACAATGAAAATTTACTTTATCAACTATTTGGAGTTAATGCAGAGCTATTAATCGACCATGCTTGGGGATGGGAACCTTGTACTATCGGGGATATTAAAGCATATAGGCCACGTACAAATAGTATTGGATCAGGGCAGGTGCTTCAATCAGCCTACACCTTTGACAAAGCCAGGCTGATTGTGCGGGAAATGTCTGATTTATTAGCTCTTGATCTTATGGCTAAAAAGCTTGTTACGGACCAGCTTGTTTTGACCGTAGGCTATGATAAAGAAAATCTATCAAGACCAGAGATAAAAAGATCATATCGGGGAGCTGTTACTATAGATACCTACGGGAGACCAATTCCTAAACCAGCCCATGGCACTATAAATCTTGGCAGACAGACCTCCTCTACAAGGTTGATTATGGCTGCTGCTACAGAATTGTTTGAATCAACCATTGATAAAAATCTTCTGGTTAGGAGAATAAATATTAGTGCTAATCATCTTGTCCCCGAGGCAAGTCTTCAGGATACAAACAACTTTGAACAGCTTGATTTTTTTACAGATTATGGCCATAGGCAAAAGAAAAAAGAGGAAGAAGAAGCCTTGTTTGTACGTGAAAGAAAGGTACAGGAAGCCATGATTGAAATAAAAAATAAATACGGAAAGAATGCCATCCTAAAGGGGATGAATCTGGAAGAAGGGGCTACTAGCTTAGACCGAAATAATCAGATTGGAGGGCATCGAGCATGACAAGAAAATATAATGATATCATCTATCTACCCCACCATGTATCTAAGACACGACTGCCCATGGCAATCATTGATCGAGCAGCTCAATTTTCTCCCTTTGCTGCCTTGACAGGCCATGATGCTGCCATCAAAGAAACAGCAAGACTGACCCATAAGAGGGTAGAGTTAGATGAATATATGAAGATAGATTTGAACAATAGGCTGAAAATCATAGCAGATAAGATCAAAGAAGATCATGAAATCTCAATCACCTATTTCCAACCAGATGAAAAAAAGGAGGGCGGTGTCTATATTACTGCTACTAATAGGGTTAAAAAGATAGATAAATATGAAGGGCTTATTTTCATGGTAGATGGCAGAGAGATTCCTATGGATCAAATCCTTAGTATAGATGGTCAGATTTTTGATGAATAAACAACCCTCTTCATTGTATAGCTGAAAGTGAAATAGTTGCTTCTCAAGTTAGTCAAATTAGAGAAGCAGAGAATGCTCTTGTTATCACATTATGTTATATAGAATTGACATAAATATGGATCAACTACTTTGACACCCTGCTGACGAATAATCCTTGGCAGTTTTACATAAAATTGACTACAAATATAAATTCTTTTAAAAACTCTCTAGCCCTTGAAATTATGGTAAATTTTAAGGGTCTTTTTTAAACTTTAGTAGGTATCACATTTGCAATGATAAATTAGCTATGTTATACTAAACGATGTTGAAAATTTGGAAACAAATGAATTGCGTCGCTGAATTCTTAAATTAAGAAGCGGGGGAACCATTTATCTGGGGTGAATCAAAACTTTGAAGGACTACCCTTAGTCCTAACCCGTCAGCTAACCTCGTAAGCGCTTTAAGGGGAGTCATATTGTGCTAATTATAGTAAACTATGGTGCTCCATAGTTTTTTTATGTTCTTTTTTAGTAATAAACTATGTATTCCTTGATAATGTTGTAATTCTTGCAATTTATGCTTTTCATTTGGTAATAGAACTAAAATTTAAGGATGGTGTTAAGTTAAATGAAAAGATTAACTAAAAGTAGAAATAGTGGATTGTCATAAGTAACGAAAAATCTTAGACCTAGTTCTAATAGTATTGCTGAAGAAATTGGGCACAATAAGAGAATGAGGGGAATCATATTCCAAGTTGTGGTGTAGAGCAAGCTATTATAAAATCTACCTTTTTAAAATAACAACATGAAGGAGTAATAAAAATTATGGAGAAAATAAGGATAGAAAATCTGACAAAAATTTTTGGCAAGAGGACAAAACTTGCCCTAAATATGTTAGATCAAAACAAAACTAAAGAAGAAATTTTAGAAGCAACAGGAGCAACTGTTGGAGTAAATAATGTTAATTTACAAATAAATGAAAATGAAATATTCGTTATTATGGGTCTTTCGGGTAGTGGTAAATCGACTTTGGTTCGTTTATTGAATCGACTGATTGAACCAACATCTGGTGAAATTTATATTGATGATGTAAATATTTCAAAAATAGATAAAGAAGGATTAAGGGAAGTAAGACGAAATAAAATCAATATGGTCTTTCAAAACTTTGCTCTTTTTCCCCATAGAACAATACTTGAAAATACTGAATATGGACTAGAACTTAGAGGAATTGATAAAAAAGAAAGACGTGAACGAGCAGAAAAAGCATTGGATAATTCAGGCTTACTTAGCTTTAAAGATCAATATCCGGACCAACTTTCAGGCGGTATGCAACAGCGTGTAGGTCTTGCTCGTGCTTTAGCCAATGACCCTGAAATCCTATTAATGGATGAGGCATTTTCGGCACTAGATCCATTAATACGACGTGAGATGCAAGATGAGTTGATTACCTTACAAAATACAGTTCAAAAAACAATTGTATTTATCACTCATGACTTAAATGAGGCATTGCGTATTGGAGATCGTATTGCATTAATGAAAGATGGGGAAGTCATACAAGTAGGAACAGGAGAAGAAATTTTGACGAATCCAGCAAATGAGTATGTTCGTGAATTTGTTGAAGAAGTAGACCGTTCTAAAGTCTTAACTGCCAAGGATATTATGATACCAGCGATTACAGTGAATATTGACAATGATGGACCAAATGTTATTTTAAATAGGATGAATCGTGAAAGTGTAGGACTCTTATTAGCTGTTAATCGTAGTCGTCAATTGTTAGGATATCTTGACGCAGAGGATGTATTAGAAGCGAAACGTACTGGACAGAAAGCAGAATCTATAGTAAATCCTAATGTAACCCGTGTGACTAAGGATACTTTAATAGTTGATTTATTTGAGGTTGTAAATAAATCTAAAGCTCCATTGGCAGTATTAGATGGTAGTCGTTTATTAGGGGTTATTCCTCGTGGAACAATTATTGATGCTTTAGCTAAGACAAGTGAGGTGAGAAAATAATGACATTTTTACAAACACCAATCCCGTTGGCGGAGTGGGTTGAAAATATAACAAGTTGGTTAACCGTTGTATTTGCTGGGGTATTTGGTTCGATTCAATCATTTGGTAATACAGCCATGAATGGAATGGTACAGACATTACTCATAATCCCACCACTAATTTTCATTGCTTTAATAGCTATTGGTATGTATTTGGTATCCAATAGAAAAATTGGTCTTACAGTATTCACTGCTATTGGGTTACTTTATGTATATAATCAAGGACTATGGAGTGATTTAATATATACTCTTACATTAGTTATAGTTGCAACTATAATTTCTGTTATATTAGGTATTCCTTTAGGAATTTTAATGGCAAAAAATCAGCGTGCGGAAAATATAATTACTCCAATACTTGATTTCATGCAAACAATGCCTTCATTTGTTTATTTGATCCCAGCTGTTGCCTTTTTTGGTATCGGTATGGTTCCAGGTGTTTTAGCATCTGTTATATTTGCTCTACCACCTACTGTTAGATTTACAAATTTAGGTATCAATCAAATCCCGACGGAACTAGACGAAGCTTCCAAGTCCTTTGGAAGTACTGGTTGGCAAAAGTTATTTAAGCTAGAATTGCCATTGGCTAAACAGACCATTTTTGCAGGAATAAACCAGACAACAATGCTTGCTTTATCCATGGTTGTCACTGCCTCCATGATAGGTGCACCAGGGCTGGGGCAAGGTGTTTTACAAGCATTACAAAGAGCAGAGATTGGTAATGGTTTCGTAAATGGATTATCATTAGTCTTCTTAGCAATTATTATTGACCGTTTAACTCAAAAGGTCAACGAAGTTAATCGTTCAGCAAGCCCTAAAGAAGCTAGAACAAGGCAACGTAGGATATTAGCAGTTACGTTAGCTGTCATTATATTTTTAGTAAGTGGTACAGTCTATTATTCTCTTGATCAGGATGAAAATACTGTGATTCTGGCAAGTGTTCAATGGGATAGTGAAATTGCATCTTCCAATGTTTTAAAAATTGTATTAGAGGATTTAGGATATAGGGTTGAAATTTCTGAGTTGGATCCGGCTATAATGTACAATTCCATTGCAAATGGTAGTGCAGATGCAACATTGGCACCTTGGTTACCAAATGTACAAGGATTTCTATATGAAGAATATGGCGACCGAATGGTCAATCTTGGAGCAAACTTAGAAGGCGCTGTAAATGGGATAGTTGTACCTTCTTATATGCAGGTTGACTCTATAGCTGATTTAACCAATGAAGCAAATAAGAGAATTACGGGAATTGAGCCAGGAGCAGGCATAACTAATATGGCAGAGAATCTAATGAGTGATTATGAGAATTTAAGGGATTGGACATTAACTACTTCATCAACTGGTGCAATGCTAGTGGAGTTGGACCAAGCCATAGCTAATCAAGAAGAGATTGTTATAACTGGTTGGACACCTCATTGGATGTTCACAAAGTATGATTTGAAATTTTTAGATGATCCTGAATTGACCATGGGCGATCCGGACTCAATAGTCTCATTTGCTCGACAAGGTCTTGAAGAGGATATGCCGGAAGTGTATCGCGTTATAGATAACTTTAACTGGACACTTGAAGATATGCAGAGTGTAATGTTAGAGATTCAAGAAGTTGGTCCAGTTGTAGCGGCACAAAATTGGATTGATCAGAATCCAGAAAAAGTTGCAAGTTGGCTTGAATAATTAATTTAAAAAAATCATAAGTATTTGGTTCAACCAAATGCTTATGATTTTTTATATTTACTAAGATCTAACTTCCATTATTAGATATGTTACATCATCCATCAACTTTTCGTGATTTCCTATATGATTGAACAAACTATTTTTAATTGCCAAATAAAGTTCATTTGGGCTTAAGCTCTGGTTCTTACTTAAAAATTCCTTCATTTTATTCTTACCAAATATTTCACCACTTTTATTCTTAGCTTCAATTAGGCCATCAGTATAAAAAAGTATTTTATCACCAGCTTCTAGCTGAATGATTCTATTATCATAAAAGGGCATATTGAATTCACCAAGTTTACAAATTGGGAATCCTTTAATATTTAATTCTAATATTTCCCCTGATTTTTTAATGATATATGGGGTTACATTAATTCCTGCTGATGCATAGGTAAAGGATTTATCTTTAACATTATATATACCATAAAGCATTAATATATAGGTGTCAATCTTGTAATTTGTGTTATTAAAACTCTTGTATATATTTTTTAAGACAAAACCTGGCTCAACTATTTTTTTCGATAGAACTACATTTTCTTCATCTATAAATGGTTTGATACTTTGATTTGCAAATACTGTTAGCATAGCAGCGGATACACCATGACCAGATACATCTCCTATATAGATAGCAATATTATTTTCATCTAATTTAACTACATTATAAAAATCTCCACTTAGACGCTCAGCAGCAAAGTATTCTGCGTAAAAGGAAACAGACTCATCTTTGGGCATTTCAGTAGGCAATAAGTATCGTTGCATTTCTTTTGCATTTTCAATATCAGTCATCAAAACCTTATTCATTTCTTCAAGCTTCTTGGTTCTTTCTTCCACTATTAAATTTAGATTATCTAAGTGATTTTTCAACTCATGTCTTGCTTTCTTCATCTCTCTATAGGGGACACTTACATTTTCAATATAGATAGCTTTATAGAATGTAAAATAAGCGAATACTTTATATAAGTGACCTATATAATTAAAAGCATCATAAACACTGCCATAATTAGTAAATGCAAATTCGCTCAAAATCGACAACATGAGAGCTATCATAAACAAATATTCCCTATTGGAATTAGTTTTATTATATTCAGCTGCCACAATTACAAAAGAGATTCCCATTAGAAGTATTATTATATATTCTAGAATTAACTTCAAATTAGTTAGTCCCAGTTCTTCTATAAACATAGCAGGAAAAAAATCAGGTAAATAGGTCACTATCAAAAACAATAGAATAGAAAATGAAATTGTTATTAGCGCCAAAAATCCCTTTTTAATATTACTGATTATATTTGAAGGAGTTAAAATAGCTGACATAAATCCTAAGCTTCCTATTAGTCTAGAAAGAATCCATAATGTAGTAGCTCTATTAGCAGTATCATTAGCTATAAAAAAATCTGTCATTCCCTTGAAACTTAATGCATGAAATCCATCAAGAAAGCCCATGATTAAAAATGCACAACCAAGGATCATCATCTTCAAGCTACCAGATTCCTCATAAATAAAATAAGTAACTGCAAAAATTGAAAATGATACTAGTATACTTGCAAATTCAAAAATAATATGCCATGATAAGTAGCTTGTCACGGACATAATATTCATAAAAAATTCATTGTGTATTGCTGCAAGAAAATATAAAATGATTGAAAGTATAAAAACAAATATAATCCTATTATATTTTTTAAATCTGTCAAATAGTTTTATTTTTGTATGCTCCATATAATGTCCCCCTTATCTGTAATTGCTAAATATATAGGAATTAAGAATATTTTTAGTCATAATTTGTCTTTGAATGAGTAGATATGTAAATTAATGTTGATACTATTATATAATAACCTGTCATGAATAGATATACTATTTGCTCAATACTTTGGTATTAGTGGATTATATTCCATATTTTAGATTGAAAATCTATCTTAAGGGTATGGAATATATGAATATATGTTATAAATTATAAAAATAGTTATTAGGAGGAAGTAGGATGAAGAAGATTGAAATAGCAGAGGGGATTCATATGTTATCCATGAATGTAGAGGAGATGCTATTTGAAGGTATATGGGAGGTAGCCAATGGTGTTACATTAAACTCCTATATAGTAAAAGGAGAAAAGACTGCTATTATAGACGGTGTAATCGGCTGGGATGGAGTACCAGAAACACTATATAAAAACCTTGAAGAAATCGATGTAAATCCAAAAGATATAGATTATTTAATAGTGAACCATATGGAGCCAGATCATTCAGGTTGGATTGAAAATTTTGCAAAGATTAAAGAAGACTTTACTATAATATGTACAGATAAAGCAGCAAGATTAGTAAATTCATTTTATGGTGATAGTGATAGGATTAGAATTGTAAAAGAGGGAGATACATTGGATTTAGGCAATGGCAAGAAATTAAGTTTCCACCCTACGCCTAATGTACATTGGCCAGATACTATGCTTACTTATGAATCAGGCACAAAAACTTTGTTTTCATGCGATATGTATGGAGCCTTTGGTAAAATGGAAAAACACCATTTTGATGATGAAATGACTTCAGAAGAAGTTGAGTTTTTTGAAAAAGAAGGAATTAGATACTATTCAAATGTTATGACTACATTTACTGCTGCTATAAGAAAAGCAATACAAAAGACGGAAGAATTTGATATAAATATTATAGCTCCAGGTCATGGTCCATTATATAGAAAAAATCCACAAAAGATAATAGATGATTATGGCCGATTTTCTCAGTATGCTGAAGGCGGAGGCAAAAATGAAATCAGTATACTATGGGGATCTATGTATGGTATGACAGAAAAGGCTGTGAATTTTGCTGAAAAAATACTTCAACGTGAAGGAATAAAAGTAAACAAGCTTGAAATGCCTTTAGAAAGTCAAAGTGAAATGATAGCAACTGTATTTAGATCCGCTGGTGTCATAATTGCAGCACCAACTTATGAATATAAGATGTTTCCACCAGTAGCAGCTGCCCTAGATGAATTAGGAAGAAAAAAGGTCACTGGCAAAGCTGTTTTCCGTTTTGGATCCTATGGATGGTCAGGTGGAGCTGAAAAAGAACTAGCAGAAATAATAGAGCGAAATAGAATGAAATGGGATTTTGTAGAATCAGTAGAATTTGAAGGTTCTCCAAAACAAGAAGACCTAGAAAAAATTGAAGCGGGAATCATGGAGCTAATTGAAAAAATGAAAGAAAAAATTGTAGAATAGTAATTGGAAAATATAGGTTAAAGTAAAAAAATACTGCCAGTTCTAGGCAGTATTTCTTTAGTAATAAATTAAGGACATGGTTCAGCTCATTACTGATTCATGTCCCATTTATGTCTCATTTTTCTACTATAAAAATCATATATAAAACCCAATATAAATGTAATCAAAGGCGACAAATAGCATAAAACTGCGTATGGAGCATACTCTGTTGTTAGAATCCCTGTTGTAGATAAAATAAATAAAGAATTTACATTCCATGGAATAAGAGGACTAATTACTATTCCAGTATCTGCTATTGTCCTAGCCAGAATAGAGTTATCAATGCCAAACTCCTCATACTTAGAACTTAGAAGTTTACCAGGTAATATAATACCTACACTCTGATCACTTATAAGTGTCAAAAATCCACTAATCAATCCTGTTTTAAGAATCAACTCCCCTTTAGACTGAATCCCTGATGTTAATCTTTTAATTATTGGATTCATAAGATTTGTTTGTTGAAATAAATTACTCATACTGGTTGCACCTGCAATAATAAGTATTACTGGTATCATTGAGAGCATACCGCCACTAACCAATATGGTATTTAATTGTTGAGAATCAGTATTTATGCTATGTCCATTAACTATTGCTACAATCATATCAGGGAAATTAGCCCCTTGTACTACTACAGAAACAATAGCCCCTGCAATTATGGCTAAAGACATTGCTTTTATCATTTTAACACCTAAAAAAGACATAACAATAATACTTATAGGTAAAAGTAATAATATTGGAGAAATAACAAAGGTTGAATTCAGGGCTGAAATAAAATTGTCTACTTCAAAAGTCGAAACACTAATAGCATATGAATTTCCCATTAAATAGTATACTAATCCGGATAAAATAAATGTTGGAAATAAAGTTTGTAGTATTGACTTCATCATATTCCTAAAATTTATATTCGCAGTTTCCATAGTCAAAATTAGTGAAGTGGATAGTGGTGAAGCCTTGTCTGCTATAAAAGCACCTGAAACGATAGCCCCTAAAAGAATATATTCTGGTACACTAAATACCTTAGCCAAACCCAATAGAGTAATACCAATGGTGCTTACAGTCCCAAAGGATGATCCCATAAAGATTGCAATTATAGATGTAAGGATAAATGAAGCCAATAAAAAATTAGTATTTTGCATATATTTAAGTCCTAGATATAGCATTATTGGTACAACCCCAGAAGCCATCCATATGGATATCATAGCCCCTATGAGTGATACCAATAAAAACAAGGATTTATATTCATTGATTCCTTGTTTAATAATATCTAAAAGTTTCATTGTAGAAAAACTTACTTTTCTTAAAATAACTAAGGTAAAGATAATACTTGCAAGAAAACCATAAAATAAGAATATATTAAAAATTACACAAGTCATAATAGAAATAAGTGTGATAATAAGAATAATAAAAGAATATTTTTCTGGTATTTTATTTTCCTTCATTAAAATCCTCCTTAATTAAGCTCAAATTACCATTTAAAAGTTACTTCAATTATACTAAAAATTTAGACTTTAATATACTTAATTTAAATATTTGTGAATACAGTTGAGTTATATATAATTATTATAGGGTATTTTTAAAATGTATTATATAGTTTTTAAAACGAGGTGAAAAATGAATCGGAGAGAATTATTTAAGCAATTTAAAAAAATAAATAAAAAGGAAGAAAGGCTACTTAAGAAAAAAGAAAATATTCTTATAAAATCCACAGTAAATCCCTTAAAGGGAAAAATTGAGGAGAAAGTACCTGATAAGTTAAGATT
>JAAYGX010000164.1 GCA_012735585.1 Tissierella sp. | reverse complement strand
TGTTATAATAGAACCATTTCAATGTCAAGAGTGTTTTCTAAAAGCAAAAAATTTGATATCGTTTGCTATTTTAAAGTAAATCTAAATAAATCCCATGGTTGCAATACTTATAGCTGGTAGGATTATTTTGAATTTTCATATAAAATATATTTTTCAATTTTTCTGAAATCCTTGCTTTCCTAATATTTGGACAAATTAAAGAATAAAAAAATCCTCTACTTATTTGATTTAATAGAGGATTTTTATTAGTACCTGTATGTTAGATCTAATTCTTCTTTTTTTATTGTTTTTACAAAAAATATAAAGTATATAATATGTCCAATCCATATAACACTTAAAATTGCTCGGCCAATTGGCATTCTGTCCATCATATAAAAACCAATAGACATTGTAATTGTAATACTTATAATAATTTTTATCTTAGTGGGAAATCTCATGCCTTTTCCTTTAACAAAACTCTCAAAATTGTTCTTATAAAGCTTAGTCCCTAGAAACCAATTATGAAGTTTATCTGAGCTTTTACTAAAAGAAAATGCTGTCAATACCACGAAAGGAAATGCTGGAAGTAAAGGTACTATAGCCCCAACTACACTCATTATAAGTCCTACACAACCTAATATAATAAAAAATATACGTTTCATTAACTGTTTTTCAACTCCTCGACTACTGTAGTGCTTTGGGGAAAATGAATGTACTATTATATATTTGTACCCAAAAGAGAAAATATAATTCATTATTATATATTCAGTTAAAATGACTATGGTTCAATATATTTTTTACATATATTATTTATTGCCATATAATCATAAAATATGGGTATATAGTATTAATAGTGATCTTTATGTACATATATTTGTAAACTTATTATAATAATATATATAGTTGTTTACATATAATCTGATCTTAAAAGGAGGACAATTTATGAACAATGTTTTATTTGCTTTTACTTTAACTTTATTTGCAGGATTGAGTACAGGTATAGGAAGTGCCATTGCCTTCTTTGCTAAGAAGACAAATACAAAGTTTCTTTCCATAAGCCTTGGCTTCTCTGCTGGTGTTATGATTTATGTTTCTTTTGTAGAAATATTTCCTAAGGCCCAAGACTCTTTAGTTGCAGAACTTGGTTTTAAAGCTGGATCATGGGCTACTGTTGGAGCATTCTTTGGTGGAATCCTAATTATGGCACTTATTGATAGATTAGTTCCAAGTGGTGAAAATCCACACGATATGTATAAGATAGAGGATATTGACGATCCCGATGTTGTTAATGAAAACGAAAAGGCTAACTCCGATGCAAATCTATTGAGAATGGGTAAATTCACAGCATTAGCTGTTGCAATACATAACTTTCCCGAAGGACTTGCAACCTTTATCTCTGCTCTTCAAGAACCATCAATAGCTATTCCTATTGCTGTAGCAATAGCTATACACAATATACCAGAGGGTATAGCAGTTTCAGTACCGATTTACTATGCAACTGGTGACAAGAAAAAGGCCTTTAAATATTCATTTTTATCTGGGCTTTCTGAGCCTATAGGGGCCCTAGTTGGTTATTTAATATTAATGCCATTTATTAATGATGTTTTATTTGGGATAATTTTTGCAGGAGTAGCTGGATTAATGGTATTTATATCCTTGGATGAACTACTACCTACAGCCGAAGAATACGGAGAGCATCATCTGGCTATTTATGGACTTATTGCCGGTATGGCTGTTATGGCTTTAAGTTTGTTATTGTTTTTATAGAAGAATGATTATATCTGTCATTCTGAGTGCAACGAAGAATCTTTATTGTTTCAGTGACTTAAGATCCTTCGCCTTGCTCAGGATGACATAAAAAATGCTTGGAGAAAAGATCCTAAGTATTTTTTTATGTCATTTTACTATGAATGAAATTTTAACATTAAGTCTGTAATTCACTATTTTGTTGTTTTCAACAACAGCTTGCATATTTTCAATATAGACACTTTGTATATCCTGTATCGTCTTTGATGCTTCTGTTACTGCTTCTTGTGCCGCAGCTTCCCATCCATTTGTTGATTCTGATAAGAGTTCTATAACTTTAACTACTGCCATGATGATCCTCCTTGTACTTCACAATTTTATTTCCTATATACTTTAACCAAATAGAGCTTTTTTAATTCTTGATTAGAAAAAATTAAAGAGTACCCAATAATTTGAGTACTCTTTGATTTTATAATGTATTTTATATCTTAAATTTTCCTATTATAATTTGTAAGTCTTGAGCTAAGTGGGATAGTCCTTCACTTGCCCCTGCTATTTGTTCTATAGATGCTGATTGTTCCTCCATTGATGCTGATACCTCTTGAGTTGAAGCAGAGTTTTCCTCAGCTATGGCTGTAAGATTCTGTAATGTATCCATAATTGTGTTTTTCATATCTTCCATTTCATTACTTGAAACATATAAATTCTTAATTGCTTCTATGGCATCACTTATAGAATCTGAAATTAGTATATATTTATCCTTATTACTTACCACACTATCTGTTTGGCCCTTACTAATGGCTGATACCCTCTTCATTGTTTTTACTGCATCTTGAGAATTACTTTGTAGTTCATGAACTACAGTATCGATTTCCATAGTAGATATCGATGATTGTTCTGCTAGTTTTCTAATCTCTTCTGCAACTACTGCAAATCCTCTACCCGCATCTCCTGCTCTTGCGGCTTCAATTGCTGCATTCAAAGCCAAAAGATTGGTTTGTTCTGCAATAGAGGCAATTAAATTACTTGCTTGTCCTATTTTGTTGGAGCTTTCGTTCGTCTTTATTATAACTTGTTCTATTTCATTCATAGCTGCAGTATTCTCTTCAGTTATTTTAGATAAATTATTAATTTCATCTAATCCTTCGTTAACATTTAATGTTATCTTTTCACCTAAGTTATTTAGATTTATAATATAATCCTTGTTCTTATCAATAGATTCCCCTAATAAATTAGCTTTTGATGAGCCTTCTTCTGTATTTAAAGCTTGCTCTGATGCACCCTCAGCTATTTCTTCTACTGTTTTTGTTACTTCTTCTACCGCTGCTGCTGATTGTTGAGAAGAAGCTGTTAATTCCTCAGATGCAGCGGCAACCTGTTCTGACGAATCATTTACCTCATGGATGATTTCCCTTAAACTATTGATAACATTTTGAAATGCTATAGCTAATTCCCCTGTTTCATCATTATTCTTAAGTAATTCTTCAGGTATATCTTCAGTTAAATCTAAATTACGAAGTTTTTCTGATTGTAATACTGTTAATTTTATAGGCTTGGAGATTGAACTACCTATAAAACCGACTATAAATATGCTGATCATCATTAATACTACAGTAGTTAATATTATTCTATTCTGAATCTCAGGTATTCTTTGCAAGACTTCACTACGATATCCAACTATATTGAAGATCCAATCCGTTCCTTCAATAGGAGCAAAACCAGTTACAACTTCTCTTCCCTCAAAGGTATAAGTACCTACTCCTGTTTTTTCATTTAATGCCTTTGAAATTGTTGAAGCTAATTCACTAATACTCTTATCATTTTTAGATTCTTCAATTGGATTATATTGATTGATTACCTTTTCCCTATCGGGATGTCCTATTATAGTTCCATTGCCGTTTACTATATAACTATAACCACCCACTCCATAACCAGTTTCATCAATAATATCAGTGAGAATATTTCCATCTTTACGTCCTATTAATGCACCTACAATATCTCCTTCTCTTATTATAGGAACCGAAAACATTAATACAGTATCACCAGTTACACGACTTATTATGGGTTCCGATACACTAAGTTCTCCATCAAGAGTCTTCTCTATATAATCCCTATCACCTAACTCAGCTGTAGTACCATCTGAGTAATTTGCTACTCCATCAGGCCCAACAATTGCTAACTCTAGGAATGAAATTTGTGCTAAATACTCCTCTAGAACAGAACGTTGCAATTCCCAATCCATTGATTGTATATCTTCTCTTAAGGCCAATACTTCTAAGGTTCTTATGTGGGTTTCAATTTTACTTGCCGTCAATTCGGCGGCATCAAAGGATGATACTCTCATTGAATCCAGGGCTGCATCCGTTAAGAATGAACTTGCATTCAACGTAGACACCAAGCCTATGGCCACTGATGTAACTAAAATTAAGAATGAAAAACTTATGGTTAACTTTTTCTTTATACTGCCCTTTTTACTTTTAGATATGATTTTTTGAATAAATTCCCTCATGTTAAAAACCTCCACTATTTATTAAACTTTTATTTGATTCCAATAAAAATTGAATTCCCTTTATTGGTAAGGGCTTGCTAAAACAGAACACCACCTTGTAATCATTGTTTAATTGTAACAGTTTCATGTTTGTATCAATTACAATCATGGTATATATACCATGATTTGACTAATTTAAACATATTTAGACATTACATAAAAATTAATAAATTTTATGTACAATATTTAAGAGTTAGAAATACGAAGTCCATAAAATAAGGTTCCCATACTTGCATCATCCCATTAAAATATGGTATTCTTAAATCTACATATAGAAAAATATTTTTAATAAGAGGTAAAAAATGATTAAATTTAAAAAAAATAATGAACTTGATACAGCAATGAAAAATCTTATTTTATCTATGGTTCAGGTAAGTGAATATATTGATGGGGTCTTAGAATATAATGAGAAGGTTCTTACTCCACAGAAGGAAAAAGAGCTAATCAAAATACTTAAGAAATATGATATCCCCTATGATAATTTAAAATATGATGTAAAACGTCTAACAGAAAATCCATATTATAAAAATATTAAATTAGAAGATGTAAAGACTGATACAGTTTGGCATGAAAATGCAATGATAAAAAAAAGAACCCTAATGAGTATGAACTTTCATAAACCAGTGGGCAAGTACTTATTTCATTACCATCCATTGGGATATTTTGATACAGATGTGAATATGCCAGTATTAAAAGAGGGAAAAAATAAAGTATGGATGTCACCTGCTATTAGTGAGATTGACAGTATGAGTGACGGCTATGAAAAAGGTCAAGGTAATTGCCTAACCCTTGGCCTTGGAATAGCTGTACTTCCATATCTATGGTTACTAAAGAATGAAGTAAAAAGCGTAACTATCGTTGAAGTAAATAAGGATGTTTTTGATTTATTTGATAAATATATAAG
>JAAYGX010000163.1 GCA_012735585.1 Tissierella sp. | reverse complement strand
CCACCACTGACACTAAAGCCATAAATATTGCCTTGAGCAAAGTTCCATGCAGCATGTAATCCACATGCTCCCCACACATCATTAGTATCAATTACATATAATCCAAATAAAAATCCAACAAGGACAATGTTTAATATAGATAAGAGATTAACTCCAGGATTAAAAATATGCAAAATCCCAAATAATATCGACGATATAATAAAACCTAAAGCTTTACTATGCTTTGCTCCTATAATATGCATTAGCCATCCCCTAGTAATTATCTCCTCAGTACTACTTTGTAATATCCATCCAGGTAATATTGCTAATATAGCAGGAATATATTTAAAACCCACGCTCATACTTTGGCTGATTTCAATTGTGCCTGTAATATACATCAAAAATGTAACACAACTAAACATTAAAAATCCTATTAGAAATCCAGTAAGAAATTTAAATATAAATCTGTCTGGGCTTAATCCCAAAGTCTTGATTTTTCTCCTTTCAACAAACTTAACCCATATAAAACATAGTAACAAAGGGAATAGAAAGGTGAAAATTAAAAACACTGGTCTCATCATAATCCCTTGAATCGTAATATATCGACTAAATATGACTAGGAATATTTGACCGATTAATTGTCCTAAAAAAATCATGAGAAAAGAAATAATAACAGCGATAATCCAATTTGGTTTTACTTTTGCATTCCTTGCTTCATCAAATAAATTTAATTTTAGATTAAACATATCATCACTCCTTTTGATAATAAATATATGATACCTATTGAAAACCATGAATCATTTCTTCCTATATACAAACAATGTTCACTATAACCTAGTAAACTTCTTACTTCAGAGGCTTTATAATGATTTGTAACGAATATTTCCTGATTTATCTCCGCTTATTCATCTTCTCATTTCCACGCTTAAAATTTCCAGTAACTTTGGCCATAATTAGTTGTGATTCTAGGGTATCCGCGCTTTCTATTTTAGATAAAAATTTTTCACTCTCTTTACCTTTTAGTATCATTACTTGTTTATCAGACCAATATATAAACACCTTATTATCCTTTGATACTCTATATGAAAAACATTCTTCATGAAGTCTGTTGCCTTTATCTATATTATCCAACGATACCACTCTCCTATATGAATCCACTCACTTTCCAAATAGATACTTTATTTTTGATATTTATATCTCATAAGCCCCTCCATATTTAAGGTAATTGTTCTATAAATTTAATAATGCTATTTTCATATTCATCTGGATAATCAAAGAATATATCTGCATGCTGGCTATCTTCAACTGTAAATATTTCTTTATTGCTATGTGTAATTGAATTATAAATATCTTCTCCCATAAAATAAGGGGTTAATTGGTCTGCTTTGCTATTTATAACTAAGACTGGAACCTTAGTTTTGCTTATATGATTGGAAACATTGGCATCTTCATATGAAAAACCTAGTTTCATTTTAGTGGCGATATCTCCCATAGACATCAAGAAATTCAGTGGCAGTCCGGTGTTCATTTCCTCCATTTCAGTATAAACCATATAGCTCATATCACTTACGGGACAATCCAATACTACAAAATCAACATTCTCATTTGCTTCTTCAGAACCAAGATATATACCAACAGTTGCTCCTCCAAATGAAGTCCCCCAAATACCTACCTTTTTATCTTCATCAATATGATCTTTTAAATATACTACATAATCCTTTACATCATGACTTTCTAAATATCCAAATGTAGTATATCGGGCTGTGTTTTCACCTGAACTTCGTTGATCATACGCTATAACATTATATCCATTTTGTAAAAATATTTTTGCTACAGGATATACTGTCACTCGGTTCCCACCCAATCCATGAACCATTATTACAGTATCTGCATTCTTATTTCCATTTACCGTAATATAATCCGCAGGGATGATATGATCATCTAATGTAGATTCTATCTTTATTGCTTCTATGGTATATTCTGATTTAAATTCTTCTAGGTCAAAATCCACCATTTCTAAATATGACTTTGCATTTTCAATACTTGTATCTTCGTTATTTACCAATTGAGTAGATCCATTAAAAACAGAAACACCTATAAAATAACAGAATCCTGTTATCCCAATTAAAATAAAGACTCCGGCTATTATTAATAATTTTTTTACTTTCATAATGCCACATCCTTTCAAATTAAGTTCATCTTTATATCCAATTTTAACAACTTTCTAATCGCCTGCATTCTTAAGTATAAGCATACTTAGCTTCATAGGTGAATGTTTCTTTTCTACTTAATACTGCAGAAATCTATTATATTATTCTATAAAACTTTCTAAATTCCTTCTTTCTTTACACATTATTTTTACCTACTTAAAAATAAGATAGACAATCATCTACCATGTTAAATCCCAGAGTTTCTATAATTATTCCACATTATTGTTTTAACACCTTTTATGGATTCATTAGAGATTATAATAAGAGGCAAACCAAGTTATTCGTTTGCTTCTTATTTTTTATTTAAATTATTTATAATTTGATATATTAGAATTTATATGATATTATTTTGTAGTTAGCTTACACTAACTTGCATAGTATAATTAGGATCAACATTGGAGGAATTTTTATGATAGATTCATCTACTTTATTAAAGGATTTGGCCAAAGAATATGCTTATGGCTCTATAATTGTAACAAATATAAATAAGTTCCGTAGACTATCAAGTGATAATCATATGAAATATTTAACAACAAAAGGAGCATTGATTTTTCCTATTAGGGGTAAGGGGGTTGTTCACTTTGGTAGTAATACCTTCCTCGCTGAACGTGGAAAAATGATCCATGGTTGTCCTGGAGAACAGTTGGAATTTGAAGTATTAGGAGATGAGCCCTTTTATCATATAAATTTATATTATGACTGTGCAAATAATTTTTTATTCGATATAGAATTAGAGGATGGAGAAAAGATCATTGAACTTTTGGAGAATGTATTATCATTAAAACAAGAAGGAACTCTTAAATCAAATTATCAAGCGGAAGAGCTTTTGGATGAAATATTTGAATCCATATTTTCAGATTGTCTTCATAGTAGCATCAAAACAAATCAACAATTAATCAAGGAAGTTGTTTCTTATATACATTGTCACTATAAAGAAAATATTACATTACAAACTCTAGCGGATTATTCTGGTAAAAAATCAGATCAGCTTAGCTATTTATTCTATAAATATATGAAGATTCGCCCAATCAACTATCTTATAAAATATCGATTGGAACAAGCAATTAAACTTCTAAGGGAAGAAGATTATACAGTGCAAGAGGTAGCAGCCTTAGTAGGTTATTCTGATCCCTTATATTTCAGTCGTATTTTTAAGAAGCATGTTGGATATTCTCCAAGTCAAGTAAAGATAAATTAATCATAAATTATAGATATTGTTTATTATAAAGGGGGAAGGGGGAAAGAGGGCATTTTAGCCCTCTTTATATTTATCAAAGTTAATTATCTACTTGTATATAAGATTGTTATTTAACCATAATAATGCATCTTTGTATCTTTCATAGGTATTTGCATGATGACCACCTTCATCCCAAGAAATAGTTACTCTATCAGATGTAAAATTTAAGACTAAATTATCAAAGATATTCTTTGTATAAGTAACAGCATCCTTTTTTATATCTTTGTGTCCTACTCCTTCACTATCGCCACTTGAAATATAAACTGCTGCTTCAGGATTTTTAACCAATCTATCTATGGTATATGGTACAAATCCAGGATACCAGAATGAACCTGACATACTTACAATACAACCAAAACAATTGGTTTTAAATGCTGCATAGATGGATATAAGACCACCTAGTGAATATCCAGCAATTCCCGTAGATTCTGGAGCAGTTAATGTCCTATAGATTAAATCTACTTCTGGCTTAATCTTTGTTTCAATATATTTTAAATAATTGTTCCCATCTCCACCAAAGTCAGGAAACTTTGGATGAAGTGAAGGGCTTGGCCAAGGCGTTAATTCATCTAAACGGTTTTCTGAAATAATACCTATAATAATATAAGATATTTCAGAAAGAAAATCTGCCTCTTCTAGTAGTGAGTAGGTTGAATTATCACCATTTAAATAAACTACAGGATAAGATCTATTTTCAGTATTATAATCCTTTGGTAAAAAAACATAGCATTGTCTTTCTGCAATTTCTATAAACTCAAATTTTTGTTCCAAAATTGACACCTCACTAATTAGTAGATAAAATCATATAGCTTTTCTAATGTATCAAAATTTCTAACACCATAATCCATTAATTCATCATATCCTATTTCTATTATCTTTTCATTTTCAATGGCAGGTACTGATTGTATCGTTTCATCATTTAAAAGACTTTCAACTGCAATTACATCTGTCTCTGCATTACGGTCTGAATTAATATAGACAATTACATCAGGATTCAGTGCCACTAGGTTTTCACTGGGTAAAGAACTTGTACCAGTTTCTAACACATTTTCTGCATTTATAGTTTTTAACATTTCACTTTGGAAACTTGAATTCGCACCAAAAGTGTTAAATGTACCATCTACATATGTTACCATAAATAACACTTTAGTAGTTTCTGCCTCTGGAAGATTTGATACCTTATCTTTTATTGCATCTAATCGAATTTGTAGAGAATCAGCATACTCATTTGCCTTTTCTGATACATTGAATATTCCACCAATGTTACGAACATCTAAAATTACATTGTCCAATGACTGATCTATTACAAAATTACTTGCATATTGGGTGTAAACATTAATATCCATATCATTTAGATCTTTTATTGTTCCCATGGAATTATCATTAAATGGCATTACACGACCGAATATAAGATCTGGATTTGCCCCAACAAGAACCTCTTTTGACATGGTCATTTTATCACCAAGTACATTTAGATTTTCATAAACTGATTGCCATTTTTCTTGAGGAGCATTGTCTGGTTTCATTATACCAATAATTGTATCTTCTAGGCCTAATTCTAATAATAAATCCGTTGAAGATGGATTATTAGTTACTACTTTTGCTGGAGCTTCTAAAATGTTTGAGTATATTTTTCTCCATCTACTCCATAGATATCCACAGTAATTGGATATGTTGTGTTGTTGGTATCCTCTGATTGCTCGATCACTTTATCCTCAGGTATATCAACCTGTGGTGAATCTGTAGTAGCTGTAGAACAGCCTGTACCTATTATTGCAATTAATAATGCTAAATTAGTAATTTTAAAAATATTTCTTTTCATAATAATATTCTCCTTTTTATCTTTTTATTAAACAGTTTGAGGTGGATAATAACTAATTAATAATCCCTTAGAATTGGGAGCTTGTACAATCTCACACTCAATATCATAAACCCTTTTTATAACCTCTTTTGTCAATACCTGGTCTGGTTTACCCTGGGAATCAATCTCCCCATCTTTTAATATATATAAGTAATCACAGAACTGAGATGCTAAGGTTAAATCATGTAATGCTGCTAGTACATTGATTCCTAACTTTTTTACAATAGATAAAGTTTGTAATTGAAACCGAACATCTAAATGATTGGTTGGTTCATCTAAAATTAATAATTTAGGCTCCTGGGCAATAGCTCTAGCTAACATAATCCGCTGCTTTTCTCCTCCAGATAATGAAGTATAACTTCTATTACCATAGTCCTCCATCCCTACATCTTCTAGGGCTGAATTTACAATCTCATAATCCTTAGAGCTTTCACTTTGGAGGATATTTAAATGAGGGGTTCGACCCATCATTACAATTTCCTTCACTGTAAAATCAAAATTTAGATTATTCATTTGTGAAACTACAGCCATCTCTTTTGCTAATTTCCTATTAGAAATATCTTCAGAGTCTTTCCCGTCAAATAATATTATTCCTCCACTTGGTTTTAGAACCCTATATATAGAGCGTAATAATGTGGATTTCCCACTACCATTTGGACCAAGTAGAGCCACAAAAGAATTGTCGCTTGTTTCTAATGAAACCTTTTTTACGATCTCCTTTTCACTATATTTGACACTTAAATCCTTTACTGTTAAGTCCATCTAATACCCCCTCTAATTGTTTGTTCCAAAACCATAGCCTGTCTTAATTAAAATATAGACAAATAATGGTGCTCCAGCTAAAGCAGTTATGATTCCAATAGGTACCTCTGCATTAGTTATAAGAATCCTAGCAATAGCATCTGCCCAAACTAAAAATATGGAACCAGCTAATATGGTGGTAGGTATTAGTCTTCTATGATCCGCACCTACTAGAGAACGAACAATATGAGGAATGATTAACCCCACAAATCCAATAATGCCACAAGTTGAAACAAGTATACCTGTAAGTAGTGAAACTACTACCATATAGATTTTTCTGTAAAAGCTTAAATTAATCCCTAGGGTAATCGCAGCTTCATCACCAGCTAACATGGTATTAAGAATACGATATTGAGTAAGGAAAAATACACTGCAAATAATTACAATAATAATTGGAAACCATATATTATCCCATTTTGCACGAGTTAAGGAACCCATTGTCCAAAACTTTATAGACATTGTACCTTCTGAATCCCCTGCCAAAGAAATTATAAAGTTTGAAATTGCACTAAATAACGCATTTACAACCATTCCTGAAAGTACCAATTTCACAGATGTCATTCGTCCACCATAAGAAGCCAGTGATATTACTGCTAAGGTTGCTGCTATCGATCCTACAAATGCGCCAAAAGCAGTACCTGATCCAAAGCCTAAAAATATAGAAAAAGTGGCTCCTAAAGATGCTCCTGAGGAAATTCCTAATATATAGGGTTCTGCCATTGGATTTTGTACAGTAGCCTGCATAATTGCACCACATAGCGCTAGCCCTGCTCCTATAAATACTGAAAGCAATACCCTTGGGAAACGAATTTTCCATATGATATTCATTTCTGCATCTGTAAATAGACTATCTGTCCCTGGAGTAATTCCAAATAATTTTTCTAAAATTATATTGTATGTACTACTTGGAGATATCTTCATAGCACCTAAGCACAATGTAAACAATATGGATAACACTAAAATAATAAGTAAACTTACAAGAACTAATCTAAACCGCCCTGTATAAACCTTTGATTTGTCTGTCATATTTATTCTCCTAAGCTTAAATTCTTTAGTTAGTTTATGCTAACTATATTTTATGATACATTTTTTCTCGTTATAAAAGAATGGATAATTATTTAAAACATGGACAAATCTTAAAACCTTCACTTTATAAGCCTAATAATGGTTAATCAAAAAAACCACCAATCAAGATAATACTACCTTAATTGGTGGTCAAAATTAGAATTTTACCTACCTAGCTTAAACCAGAAAATACTGCCTTTCCTTAATTCTGATTCAACGCCATATTCTCCATCATGCATTTCTATAATATTTTTTACTATAGATAATCCTAGGCCTGTGCCCATTATTGGGCGTTTATGTTTTTTATCGACCTTATAATATCGATCCCATATATACGATAAATTACTTTCAGAGATTCCTTCTCCATGGTCTATTACTTCAATTCTTACAATATTGTCCTCAAGAATTTGTTTTACAACTACAAGCTTATCGCTGCCACAATGTGTGATTCCATTGAGCAGGAGATTATAGAATCCTTGAGTAATCTTGACCTCATCAGCAAGTATATAGATTTCTTCATCATATACGAAATCCAACTGATAGCCTTCATTTTTAACTAAACTACCAATACGATTAATAGTTTTTTGAAGACTTGCTGTAAGATTATAATTCGTCTTGTTTAATTTTTCTGTACCTGTTTCTATATTTGAAATATCAAGGACATCATTTACAAGAGAGGTCAAACGCTTTGTTTCGTCCATGATAATTTGGCTTTGCTCTGGTGTTACTTCCTGTGGAAAATCATGCATCATCTCAGCATAACTAAAAATTAAGGCTAAAGGTGTCCTCAAATCATGGGAGATATTTGCCATAAGCTCGCGCCTCTGTCCTTCTACTTTTGATAGCTCCACAGCCGCTGTATTTAGTGTGTCGGATAGTTCTTCAATCTCTAAGAATCCTTTGCCATGAAACTTGACTTCATAATTCCCCATTGCCAATGTCTTTGCACCTTTATTAATCTGCTCAATTGGTCTTGATATATGTTTAGATATAATAGCTGCAAGTATGGTTGCAAGTATGACCATGATTCCCGTTATGATAATCAGCTGTATTTTTAATGTGGATACTGTAGCATCAACAGGTGTTACCATAGCATAAAAGGTAAGAGAAAGTATACTTCCATCCTGTAATGCAAACTCTTGAACCTGGGTAATTGTCTCTGGCTGCCTATGATTGAATCTACCAGGAGCAGGTTGAACTGGTGGAGCAAAGTCTTGGGTGGGTCTTACCATGATCTCTTTGGTTAGTTCGAGCTGATGTAAAATATCCTTAAGTGTTGGGTTATTGATTTCTTCTTCCACTAGACGAATTGCTTTATCTATTTCAATTTTACGAGTAAATTTATACATATCACTTAAAAAGGTGGTCTGGAACATCCATAGAATTAGTATGAGCAATAAACAAAATCCTAAAAGAAATACAAAAATTTTCCATTGTAGTTTTAGTTTATCCATCGAATCGATACCCCAATCCCCGTAGAGTTTTTATAAAATATGAATAAGGACCTAGAGATTTTCTAAGAAGCTTTATATGGGTGTCCAATGTCCGATCATCACCATAGTAGTCATATCCCCATACCTCAGTCATTATCTTTTCCCTTGGTACGGCAATATTTCTATTTCGAATTAAAAAAAATAATAAATCATATTCTTTAGGTGCCATATCTACTTGAATCCCATCAATAGAAACCTTATAGGCTGTCATATCTACTTTTAATCCATCCTTTTCAAATACAATATGTCCATCGGCATCAGACTCTCTAAAACTACTTTTATCAGCTCTACGTAAAATTGCATTCATCCTAAGCATAATCTCCTTTGAAGAAAAAGGCTTCACTACATAATCATCTACTCCAAGCTCAAAACCCAAAATTCGATCATACTCTTCCCCTCGTGCAGATAACATTATAACCGGTGTATCCGAGAATTTGCGTATTTCTTTCACAGCGGAAAATCCATCTAATTCAGGCATCATTACATCCATAATGATAATATCAAAGGTATCATCGAGACAAAGTTCTACTGCCTCTAATCCATCCCCTGCTTCAGTGACATCATGGCCTTCAAATATAGCATATCTCTTTATTACTGCACGAAGCCCTGCTTCATCATCACAAATCAAAACCTTAGCCATTAATATCCATTCCTTTCTTGAGAAAATTTTCTATTCAATAGAAATTTGACTATTAAAAGATACATCCTTTAATAGTCATTTTTGTTTGTTTTTTAAATTATATCATAAGTTTAGTAGTCTTTTTTATACCTAGCGACAAATATTGTAGCTATAATTAGTACAAATAATAGTAGACTGATTTGGATAAGGTTGTTTTTACCTAGGTTCTGTCTTATATCACTATTAGGCACTATAGAATTCGTTGGATTTCCCCTCATTTCCTCCTGGAGCCCTATCCTGCCCTCTTGCCTCATATTGGGTAATTCCATGTCAGCTGGAAGTTCCATTCCACTTGGTATCTCTATTTCATCTAAGTTACCAAAGGATGGTCTACCTCCATTTCTATCCATTCCTCCAAATCCTTCAATGCCTCCTCTTCCTCCCATCATACTTCCAAGGTCAGATAAGTTTAAATTACTTGCTGAAATTAGATTATCAGCATCGTTCTTTTGATCTTCAGTAGTTGAAGGAACAGTGCCATCCAGCTGACCTTGAATACTTTCAGCTCTCAGATTTCCAAGGGTGATAAAGGATGATACAGCTTTTTTATATTCTTCATAAGTACAGAATGCTGTATTATCATTTTTAACATAATCAGAAATCAATGTATCGAGAGTATTTATTTTTTCTTCAAATTTACCATTTGCAAAATACTCATCCATTAATTGCTGTAAATAACTATGATATAAATTTAGATACTCAGGATTTTCAAATAGTTTTTCAATTAAAGGTCTACTGGACATCTCCACGCCACTTACTGGTGTATCTATAGGGAAGTTTATAACCGATGATGCATCTCCACTTTGAAATCCTCCCCATGCAAGATTATAGTCCCAAGGCAGAATGGTAATCTTGCCGTTATTTTCATATATATAATAATTTTGTGCCATACTTGAACTATAGCTATCAAGATTAACCACAATGGTATGGGCAGCCAAGTAACGTCATATTTGGTCTATATCAAAATATTCTTCTAAATTATTTCCTTCAGAAAGATTTTTAAGAGCTTCAACCACACGTTTATAATCCTTCTCTGTTCCTTTACCTACAACATTGTTGAAGATAGAACTATAGCTTTCCACATTGTCATCAGTATATTCAAGACTTCCACCACCAGAACTTCTTCCCATACCTCCTCCCATTCCTCGGGATCTAACTTCCATATTTCTGTCTTCTCTATCTATGGATGCAGGTAATTCCATTTCATCTAGTGTGGAAGGGATTTGTGAAAAACCACTATCTATACTTTGGTGTGATTCATTACTTGATCTTTCTTGAGATTCATCATTCGGTCTTTCCTGCAACTCCCTATTTGGCCTTTGGGATCTACCATTTTCCCCTTCTTCCATGTTTGGCATATTGTTATTTTGCCTATTTGGTTGATCACCTCCCATATTTCCACCCATATCCATACTTTTAACATTATAAAGCATCCCAGATATATCATTAAAAACTCGCTGTTCATAGCTTTCATTATATAGTTCTACCGCCAGATATAAGCCCCAATTTTCATCATTTACTTTAATATCTGCAAATCCAAAGTGAGGCGCATCTACGCAAATTTCCTTCATTAAATCATAGGAAACATACTCTTTCATATAAGTATTATCCCCAATCATATTATTCACTACAAAACTTTCAAGTCCAAAACATGTCTGCCCCTTAATATATTCATCAAATTGTAAACGAAAGCTATATCTATCACTATCGGAACTTGCAACTTGGGTTAAGCTAGAGTTACCCTTAGGGCGTATTCCTACGGATTGGAATTTAGTCCCATTCACTATTACATCTGCCATTACGTATTGTTCGTTTATTGCATCGTCTAACATCTCTTGCCATTGAGCTTCATCTGCAATAATCTCGATAGAGATAATATCACTTCCAAAGATCTTTGTTGTATATTCTGCCTTACCAATATTTATAATATTTGCTTCTTGTGTATTTGCAACTACTACAAATAAAGTACTTACTACCAAGGCAAAAACAAGGCTTATTGCAATTATTATATTTATTTTTTTACTTTCTATCATGTTTTCACCCCATTAGGAATATTTAGGCTGTATATTCACCATTATAACTTACTAGACAAGCGTTGTTTACCCCATTTATAGTAAGTAATTCATTTAGGAGTTTTGCTGACATATCTAAAAGCCTAACTTCAACAGTTAGTTCAATACCATTTCTTGAAACTGTCTTTGCTTTGACTAAGTTCTTTTTAGTCATTGATTTTATCTTCATCATAGAATCTTCTTCTGCTTTATCATCTTCTAGATTAAGTATAATGATATATGGTGTATCACTGTTTTTCTTATTTACAAATAAAAGAAGAACGATCCCTATAAAAATAGAGCCAACCACCCCAAGGGGAATCAAACCTGCACCAATGACTATGCCTACTGAAATTGCCCAAAACAAAAATGCTATATCCAATGGCTCTTTAACCGCTGTTCTAAAACGAACAATAGATAATGCACCTACCATACCAAGGGATAAAATGATATTTGATGTCACTGCTAAGATAATAAATGTTGTAATCAGTGTCATAGCTATTATGCTAACTCCAAAAGATGCACTATACATAACACCTGCAAAGGTCTTTTTATAAACGAAAAATATAAATAGCCCTATGGCAAAGGATAAAAGCATGGCAATTGAAACATCAAATATTGAAAACTCTACAGCCTTTTCTAAAAAACTTGATTTAAAAATATCATTAAACGTCATTATGAATTACCTCCGATTTATATAATTCTTGTCACTGCATACTTTGAAAATGCGGTACTTCTTCTGCTGGAAAGGGATACTATACCACGAATGATCTCAGGCAGAAAATTATCATACTTAACTTCTAGAATATAAACATCTGTAACTGGTACAAAAACAGGATTAGCCATCAAAAAATCCTGAATATTAAAGCTTGCTCGAATATCATAGTCCAATGTTATACGTACGTTTCCTACTTGATAAACATAAGCCTCTCGCCAATAATCCACTATATTTTTAGGTCGTAATTGCTGATAATGCATTTTAGTGTACAACTCCAAACATAATGGAGTATCCATTTCTTTTAATACTGCTATATCTCCTTCAATCAATCTTTTACATTGATCCTCTGTTATAACTGCACTTTCTTTATAACATATCCCATTCTTCTTGCTCTTCTTTTCAATTCGAATGAAGGATGTGTCATTATCATATAATCTTAATCGGAATTTCTCACGTTCATTTACTCCATCTATTTTTTCTTTTAATGCCTTATCATTATAATTATCAAAATACAGGCTTCTAATTCGATAACCATTTTCTGTACCGCAATTTCTATCAAGACTAGCTACAAATGGAAGCCTTGCCCTAAGTTGAAGTACGTCGCAATAGTTAATATAATGTTTTAGCTCATATCTACCTTTAATCACATTCATTTTCTCTCTCCTTCCTTATGGGATGATTCAATAATACAAAATGAATCTGAAATATATTTGTCTATTATCTGAACTTTAACTGAATTATTTAAGATAATTTTATATAAAAAACACTAGAATTTTATATTCTAGTGTTTTTTTATTAATATTTATATTCATTCGTCACTCATTAAAAAGTTCTACTTTCCAATGAAATCATTAAAAAATTTAATTAAATGCATATTCAGTTGGTATTTACGCTATTCTTAATTATTTCGATTAGTGTTTTGAAACTCTTTGTTTGAAATTTATTTTTATGGAACACAATATGATTTACATTAACTAATTGAAAATCATTTATCTTTATTTCAAATATTTCACCATTTTCAATTTCTTGTTCTATTAGAATTTTAGGTAATACACTTATTCCCAAATTTTGTTTTATGGCATTAATAAGGGCTTGCGAATTTATACTTGTCCATTCAGGATTTGCCCTTAAATTGTGCAGCAATAGTGCACTATCAAAAACATCACGAATTGCACTACCTTTTTCTCTAAGTAATAATCTTTCCTTGATTAACTCCCTAATATCTACTGGTTCATCTACAGCTAATTTGTGTTTGGGTGAACATATTATTGCTAATTTATAGGATGAAAATGGAATTTTTATTAATTCTTCATTATGAATAACTCCTTCAATTAAACCTAAATCAATTTCATTATTATATAGCATCTTTTCGATTTTTCCGGCATTTCCCACCATAACTTTTATTGGCGTATTATTATAATTTTTTTCAAATTCTACAATTGCTTTTGGTAAAATAAAGTTTGCTATAGTGATACTTGATCCAACTTTGATAGTAGCATTATCTTCTAGCCCTTTAACATTTTGTTCTAAATCATCATATAGGTCTAACAACTTTATTACTTTTGTCAGGAATAGTCTACCTGTTTCATTTAAATATATCCTTCTGGAAATTCTATCAAATAAACAAACACCCAAATAAGTTTCCAATTCATTAATTGCACTAGAAACTGCTGGTTGTGTCATAAATAATTTTTCTGCAGCCTTTGTAATACTTTCTTCTTCACATACCATCTTAAAAATACGCAAATGTCTTATTTTCATATCTAACTCCTCATTCATTACTATTTTGTTATGTATTATATAAAAATATACTATTTTAATTATACTAGGTCAAGGTGTATAATAAATAATGTTGAAGATTAATCTATTGGAGGGCTTACTATATGAGTATAAAAAAATTGAAGCTATATCTTTCACTTTTTAGAATCACATTTTCTATTAGTGCTTTTACTTTTGGAGGAGGGTATATCGTTGTTCCTATGATGCGTAAATATTTTGTTAATGACCTAGGGTTGATTACTGAGCATGAGCTATTAGACATGGCTGCAATTGCACAATCAACACCAGGTGCTATTGCAGTTAATATTGCTGTATTAGTAGGTTATCGGATTTCTGGAATTACTGGTGCAATTATTTCTTGTATCGGAACCATCTTACCTCCTTTATTAATATTATCAGTTATATCGATTTTCTATAAAAGCTTTAGAGATAATAGGGTTATTTCTGCAATTTTAAAGGGCATGGAAGCTGGAGTCGCTGCAATAATTGTAGATTTAGTGATTGATATGGGACAAGGGATTTTAAAGGAAAAGAACTTACTATTAACTCTAATGGCTCCTATTGCGTTTTTAGCTAGTTTTATTTTTAATATCAATGTGTTAGTTATTATTATTTTCTGCTCTATTATTTGTTTTACACAAACTTATGTAAATAGAAGACAAGGAGGAGTCCAAGATGAATAAAATTATTATTACCTTATTTATAAACTTTCTACAGATTGGTTTATTCAGTATCGGAGGTGGATACGCCATTATACCTTTGATCCAAGAACAAGTGGTAAATTATCACAATTGGCTTACCCTCCAAGAATATACTGATATTATCACAATCTCTCAAATGACACCTGGACCTTTGGTTGTCAATACTGCTTCTTTTGTAGGAATACGTATAGCTGGTTTACCTGGAGCCATAGTGGCGACTTTAGGGAGTATTGTATCTGGATTTATTATATCTATCTTTCTATATAATTTTTTTAAAAAATATAAAAATATAGACAGCATATCAAATATATTAAAAGGGTTACGGTCTAGTTCTGTTGGACTTATTGCATCTGCTGCGTCCACTATAATTTTGATTGCGTTTATTGGAACTTCATCATTTAATTTAGAAGGAATTAGTATCAATGTTATCGCTATAATTGTATTCTTTATTTCTCTGTATCTATTGAGAAATTATAAATTAAACCCTATACTAATTATGGTTCTAACAGGTGTTGTAGGATTGTTTTTTTATTAAATTCAAATCATCAAATGACTTTAAATTTGTCAACGGATTTTTCTAACTTTTCTGCCATATTCGCTTGATCTTCCATAGAGTTACTCGTTTCATTAATAATATAATTTATTTCTGATAAACTAGCAT
>JAAYGX010000162.1 GCA_012735585.1 Tissierella sp. | reverse complement strand
GGTTTATCGATTCCCATTCCAAAGCCCTTGGTTGAAACAAGTAAGGGGAATTTATTATCAGTATATTCTTCTTGTATACTACTTCTTAATTCATCATTTAGTTTTGAATGATACAAATTTGAATCTATATCTAACTTTCTAGCCTGATCTAGAATGTGTTGGGTCCCGTAAGGATCTGTATTTGGTGAATTTGTCTTAGCATATACTGTAAATACTATTCCAGCACCATCTGTATGCATTTCTTCCATATTTTTTTTATTGAGTATTTTTGGTAATGTATTGGATAATAAGTCTTTCAATTTACTATCCTTGCCTTCATAAATAGATAAGTTAACCACTTCTAAACTTATTTCTTTCCTATCTAATGATTTAGAGTTGATGACATCTTTCTCACCTATGCTGAATATCTTTGATATATCTTCCTTTACCTTGGGTGATGCAGTTGCAGTGACTGCTATCAAATTTGGTCTAGAAAGTAATTTAACAACATCTAAAAGTTTTAAGTAGGAAGGTCTAAAGTCATGTCCCCACTCAGATGCACAATGTGCTTCATCAATGATGAAAAAATCTATGCTAAAATTTTCTAGTGTTTTCCTTAACTCACGCTGAAAATCTAACATCTGTATTCTTTCTGGTGCCACATACAGTAATTTAAGACTACCAGCTTTAAATCTACTTAGTACGATTTTCTTTTCTTCGGGTGTTTTAGAGCTATCAATATAGTCAACGAATTCAAAACCAATCTTATGTAAATTTGAAACTTGGTCTTTTATTAGAGATTTGAGGGGTGATACAATAATGGAAACCCCATTTCCAATCATTGCTGGTAATTGATAGCATATGGACTTTCCTGCTCCAGTAGGCAATATTCCAAGGATATCTTTACCACAAAGCGCTGCATCAATTATTTCGAATTGTCCTTCTCTGAATTCATCGTAACCCCATAGTCTTTTGAGAATGTAGACAACATTTTCTTTTTTTATATTGCTAAAAATATATTTTTCCATTTTATTACTTTGATAAACATTTATGACTTTTGAATCTTCTGTGACATTTATAGTAATTTCATTGTCATTTCTAATTTCAGCATCTTCTAGGCTAATAAGATCACCATATTCATAGAATCCAAGTTCTTCAGTTTCACTGACCAATAAGCCACGTATTCCTTGGCCATTGCACACCTTATACTTGTTATTTTCCTTATTTCCAACTATGTTTAAACTAAATGAATTCGGATATTGAGAGCTTTCTATATTTAGTTCTAAATCCCTATCTAGGTTAGATCTTTTAGATAAAATGCTATAGCACCATTTTAACCTATTGTTATAAAAATCATCAAATTTAGATTTATATGTTCTCTCATATAGATTATCTATGTATTCAACTAATCTATTGTTTGCAATATGGCTGGTTCTAAATGTCCAGCAGTCTTCACATTTTTCACATACTCCACAAGGAGCAATACTTGTTAAGTCTGTTATTAAAGAAATTTTTCTTTTTAATTTATTAAGAGCTATTGCATTATGTTTGCTTGCGGGTTCAATTATTATCAGATCTCCGTGCTCTTCTAATTTGCTGGATAAGTTATTAATAATTTGCTGACGTTTACTAAAGTGAATTTCATTTAATACATTTGAAACAATAATCAAATCATATTTATTGGTGATATTAGCAGTTTTAATGTCTTCACACACAGGTTCATTTATATGGACCTTTTCAACATCTGTATATTTATTTAACCTATTTTTAAAATAATTAATATTTAAATTAAAAGCTTCAATATTAGCAGCT
>JAAYGX010000222.1 GCA_012735585.1 Tissierella sp. | reverse complement strand
TGCGGGCGCGGACGCCGGCGGCGCGCCGGATCTGCGGCACGACTGGCGCCTTCATCGCATGAAGGCCGTCCTGCTGCTGGAGCAGGGCCGGCCGCTGGAAGCGTTCGACGCGTATCCGCCCAATCCGCCGGAAGAGATCCACGTCACCCAGTGGTGGCGGGAGTACTTGTACATGGCCGAGGCGGCCGGGGGCCTGCGGGGCGCCGGCGGCAACGCGGCCGTGGTGCTGCGCCGCCTGGAGCAGCGCCGTTCCGAGCTGGAAATGCTCTTCGGCGCCGACGGCCGCCACGGAGCCGCCGCCGAGGAGCTGCATCAGTTCCGGGCCCTTTTGGCGCGGCTGGCGGCCGCAACCGGCGACGCGGACAAAACCAATGAGTACCGCGCCCTGGTGCCCCGTTCGTCCAGCGCCTACAAACCGATTCTGGACATGTCGCTGCGCCTGGCCGACGCCGCGGCCCGCAACGCGCTGCAGCAGGGCGATCTGGACAAAGCCATCCAGCTTTGGAACGAGGCGCTGGAGGAAGACCCCGACAACGCCTCCCGCCGCATCTGGCTGGTGCACGCGCTGTCCCGGCGGGCCGAGGAGCTCTGGGAAGCGGGCGACGCGGAAGGCGCCGTGGCCTTCTGGTCCGAAGCCCGCCGGCGGGACGTCACCTCCCGCGAACTGCTGCACAACCTGGCCGTGGGCTGCGAGCGGCTGGGCCGCTGGGCCGACGCGAACAAATGCCGCGAAGCGCTGCTGCAGTCCTGGAGCGAGCCCGGGCGCGGCGGGGCCGGACAGCCCCGGCCCGCGGCCGATGCCGGCCGGGGCGCCGCATCCTCCCGCACCGAAGGAGAAGCCGCCCGCGGCGCCGCCCGGGGCGCGCTGCTCTTGAGCATGGCCGAAAACGCCGTCCGGGCCGGCCAGCCCGCCGCAGCCCGGCGCCTGCTGGAGGCCGCGCGCGCCGCCATCGTCCCCAGCGCGGAGCTGCTGACCCGGGCGGGCCTGCTCTACGCGTCCCTGGGCGACGGCGACAAAGCGATGGAGGCGGCCTTGGCCGCGCCGGAGGTGCAGCCCGGCTACGACCCGGCCATCCAGTGCCTGGTGCACGCGACGCGCCTGCCGGGCGTGAAAGACGTGGCCGCGCTGAACGCCATGGCCCACGCGCTGCAGGCCGTTCCCGCCGGCAGCCCGGTGTTCCGCCACTGGCGCCGCCGCATGCTGGAATACGGCCGCCGGGCGCTGGAGACCGGCGCGGCCGACGACGCGATGGAAGCGTTCGCGGCGCTGCTGCTGGCCGACTCGGGCGACATCGACGCCTGGCTGTGGGCCGGGGCCGCCCACATGAAGCGGGGCAACGCCACCGGCGCCGAGGCCTGCTTCGCCGAAGCCATCCGCCTGAATCCGGAGCGGGCCGATACGTACATCGACCTGGGCGCGCGCTTCCTGGCCGAAGGCGCCCGCGCCCAGGCCGAACGCTACTTCGAGCAGGCCGTCCAGGCCGCCCCTGGGCCGCCCACCCACGTCACCATCGGCGAGCTGTGCGCCCACATCGGCGTGCCGGATCTCGCGGAACACCACCTGCGGGCCGCCCTGACGGGCGACAAAGACGCGGAGCCGTTTCTCGTGCGGGCCATCTGCGGCCTGCTGGAGACGGGCAACGAAGAGCGGGTGCGGCCGTTCCTGGAGGAAGCCCACAAGATCGCGCCCGACGCGGTGCAGCTGCGCATCCTGGTGGCCGTGCAGCACCTGCGGCATCAGGAGTGGATGGAGGCCGACGAAAGCCTGCGGGAGGCTCTGCGGCTGGCCGAAGAACGCCAGGACGCGAAACTTCTCGAGCACGTCGCGTTTTTCCGGCAAGCCCTCATCTTGCTGCGCACCGTCGGAAAAATCGACGAGCGGGTCTTCCAGGCGCAAATCCGGGCTCTGCTGGAGCAGTGGCTGGCCGAAACCGCGGCCGGCGAGCCGCCCTCCGACGAGCTGACGGTGGAGCCCGTCGAAGCGCTGCTGGCCCGGGTGCCCGAGCCGGTGGACCGCCGGCCGGTGCCGCTGCCGCCGCCCGATGAGCACCCAGACGAGCCCGGCCCGGCCGGGACGGGCGCCGATGCCGGCGCCGCCCGACACGACGCCCCGGGGCCGTTCGCGCCCGCTCCGCTGGACCTGACGTTCTTCCTGGACCTCACGGTGCCGCCGGTGGGCCGGGCCGCGGCCCGCTGAGGGCCAGCCGACTGATCGCGGAAAGAGGGGACGCCCGGTGGCCGACGACAACCGCGTCGCCATCCGCACGGCCGGGCCGGACGACGCCGACGTCATCGCCGACATTACGCGGACCGCTTTCGGGCAGTTCGAGGGGCGGGTGTATCCGCCCTTTCGCGCCCACGCGCAGACGCCGGCCCACGTGCGGTGGGAAATGGAAGCTAAAGGATTCGTCTACGGACTGGCGCTGGTGGACGGCAGACCCGCGGGCCACGTGCGCTGGCGCCTGCGCCCCGGGTACATGCA
>JAAYGX010000161.1 GCA_012735585.1 Tissierella sp. | reverse complement strand
TTCTTCCTCATTCCAATAGGCCCTGATTCCTTCAAAACATCCTAATCCATAGTTAAATATTTTAGATCTTATATCTATAGTCACAGTGCTTTCTTCTACGATTTCTCCTTGATAAAATACATATGATGTGCTCATTTTTTTCTCATCCTTCCTAGTTTTATGGTTTACAAGTTGCTCCAGTTGAAGCAGAGGTCACTATTTTTTCATATTTTGCTAGATAGCCTTTTGCTGTTGAAACTTTAGGTTGCCATTTGGATTTTCTCATCTGTAAAGTTTTCTCATCTATTTTAAAGTCCAATAGGCCATTGACCATATCAATCTGGATTTCATCCCCATCTTCTACAAATGCTATAGGTCCTCCTTCACTGGCTTCTGGAGAAACATGACCGATAGATGCCCCCCTTGTTGCTCCTGAAAATCTTCCATCTGTTAAAAGAGCTACGTCCTTATCCAATCCCATTCCAGCAAGAGCTGATGTTGGTGTTAGCATTTCTCTCATACCAGGTCCACCCTTTGGTCCCTCATATCTAATGACTAATACTTCCCCTTTATTGATCTTACCACCTAAGATTGCATCTACAGCTGCATCTTCTCCATCAAATACCCTAGCCGGTCCTTTGTGCTTAAGCATTTCTTCAGCAACTGCAGATCTTTTTACTACTGCTCCATCAGGTGCAAGGTTCCCTTTTAGTATAGCGATGCCTCCAGTTTCACTATAAGGTGCATCTATGGATGCAATGATCTTGTTGTCTAATACCCTATAATGTGAAACAACTTCTCCAAGGGTTTTTCCTGTTACATTCTTTGTATCTAGATTTAATAGTCCTTTTTTACTTAGTTCATTGGCCACAGCCATTATTCCACCTGCGTCATGTAAATCCTCTATGTGATATGGTCCTGCAGGTCTCAACCTACATAAGTTAGGAGTTTTCTCACTTATATGGTTGATTATATCAAGGTTCATTTCAATACCAGCTTCGTAGGCTATTGCAAGAAGGTGAAGAACAGTATTACTTGAACATCCCAGCGCCATATCTACTGCTAGGGCATTGTTAAATGCATCTTCAGTCAATATCTGACTAGGAGTAATATTTTCTCTTACTAGATTCATCACTGCCATTCCAGAATATTTTGCAAGTCTGATTCGATCTGCATAAACTGCGGGAGTTGTTCCATTTCCAGGAAGGGCTAGTCCCAAGGCCTCTGTCATACAATTCATAGAGTTTGCAGTAAACATACCTGAGCAAGACCCGCATCCTGGACATGCCTTATCCTCCAAATCATAAAGCTCCTCTTCACTCATAGTTCCAGCACTTACAGCTCCTACTGCTTCAAATACTGTACTTAAATCTACCTTATTGCCCTTTACCTTGCCTGCAAGCATGGGCCCACCACTTACTACTATGGTAGGTATATCAATTCTAGCTGCTGCCATCATCATCCCTGGCACCGATTTATCACAACTTGGTATCATAACCAATCCATCAAGTCCATGGGCTCTCGTCATTACTTCGATGGAATCTGCTATGATTTCCCTACTTACTAGGGAATACTTCATGCCTTCATGATTCATGGCTATTCCATCACATACTGAAATCGATGGAAATTCTAGGGGAGTTCCTCCTTCCATTATGACTCCTTTTTTAACTGCTTCGGCTATTTCTCTTAAATGCTTATGGCCAGGTACTATTTCATTGAAGGAATTCACTACACCTATTAGAGGTTTTTCAATTTCTTCATTTGTAAGGCCTAGTGCTTTCATAAGTGATCTATGTGGCGCTTTTTCTACTCCTAATTTTACATTATTACTATTCATATCTGATATCCCCCTATTTCTTCAACCAGCTCATCATACCCCTTAATTTCTTTCCTACAATCTCGATTGGATGTTCAGACTCCATTCTTCTTCTGGCATTGAAGTATGGTCTATTGACTTGGTTCTCAACTAACCAGTCCTTTGCAAATCTACCATCTTGTACTTCAGATAAAATCTTTCTCATTTCATTTCTAGTTTCTTCTGTTATGATTCTTTTTCCTGCTTTATAATCACCGTATTCTGCCGTATCGCTGATGGAATATCTCATATAGTTAAATCCACCTTGATTGATCATATCGATAATTAGTTTCATTTCATGAACACACTCAAAGTATGCACTTTCAGGACTATATCCCGCTTCAACCAATACTTCAAAACCAGACTTCATAAGTTCTGTAACCCCTCCACAAAGGACTGCTTGTTCACCGAATAAATCTGTTTCAGTTTCTTCCTTAAAGGTTGTTTCAAGAACTCCTGCCCTTGCTCCACCAATTCCCGCTGCATATGCAAGACCTACATCTCTTGTATCTCCCGTTATATCTTGATGGACAGCTATTAGACATGGTACGCCTTTTCCCTCTTGATATTGGCTTCTTACTGTATGTCCAGGTCCCTTTGGTGCGATCATAAACACATTGACATCTGCTGGCGGCACTATTTGTCCATAATGTATATTGAACCCATGGGCAAAGGCTAAGTATTTACCTGGTTTTAAATTTGGCTTTACGCTTTCTTCATATAGTGCCACTTGTTTTTCATCATTTATTAGTATCATGACTACATCAGCTTTAGCCGCTGCTTCTGCAGCTACAGTAACCTTTAAGCCTGCTTCTTCAGCCTTCTTCCATGACTTACTTCCTTCATATAGACCAACTGTTACATCTACTCCAGATTCATGAAGATTAAGAGCATGTGCGTGACCTTGACTACCAAAACCTATGACTGCTACCTTCTTATTTTTAAGTACCTCTAAATTACATTCATTTTCATAATACATTTTTGCCATTATTATCTCTCTCCTTTTTATTTAGGTTTTTACTACATTCTATCTCCACGACTCATTGCTACAATACCAGTCTTTGCAATTTCTAGTACGCCAAAACTTTCCATCATTTCAATGAATCCCTTTAGCTTTAATGAATCACCTGTTAACTCTATGACCAATGAATTAGGTCCTACATCTAATACATTTCCCCTATAGATCTCGGCAATTTGAATTATCTGAGCTCTGTTTTCATTATTAGATTTTACTTTGATTAACATCAGCTCTCTCCTAATGGTTTCCTCTTCAAGAAATATCTTTACCTTGACTACATCTACTATTTTATAGACTTGTTTTTGTATCTGGTCTAGAATTTCTTCATCACCTTTTACTGTAAGGGTAAATCTTGTATGCCCTGGTATATTGGTTCCACCTGATGTCATTTTTTCAATGAAATAGCCCCTTCTATTAAACATAGATAGAATTCTTGCTGCTATTCCATTGGTATTCTTAGTTATAATAAGCATTTCGTAGGTCTTATACATTCTCAAGTACCCCCTTTTTACCAAGGATGTCTGATGCACTTGCACCAGATGGTATCATTGGAAGGACATTGGCCTCTTTATCAACTATACACTCAATGATTGTTGCTTTGTTGGATTCAATCAAGCCCTTTAAATTACTTTCCATATCTTCTTTAGTCTCAATTCTAGCAAACTCTATGCCGTATGCTTCTGCTATTTTGCTAAAGTCAGGATTGATACTTAAGTCCACAAAGGAATATCTCCCATCATTAAACATTTCTTGCCACTGTCTTACCATTCCTAGGTAAGAATT